>NZ_CAJZDT010000001.1:0-40490 GCF_915066115.1 uncultured Streptococcus sp.
AGCTGTGCTATTACTAGCCATTCTAATTAATTTTATTTTATTTCTCCTCTAAAAATAATGTTATTCGTGCTTTTCTTTTCCCAACCGGTGAATACTTGAGTATAGCCGAGAATAAAGAACGAGTTCCATGAAATAATCATCCCTACCAATCCGATGATAACATAGATTCCAGATAACATAAAGAATCGTGTTATTAGTACTATTGCTGCTGACACTATTGTTACAATAAGGGTTGGTAAGTGTAACAAATTCTTCTTATGCTCAGTATCTGGCATTTGTTTTACTTTTGAAACAATTGATATTTGATAAAAAAAGTTTATCACCTGAAAAGCAACGCTCAATCCAATGAAAAGAAAGAATATCGATAAATACTGTTCCCCAAAGAATATAGAGCTCAAAAAAAGAAGTTTAAAATGAAGAAAAAGAAACGAAGTCGTCGGAACTGATTGTAATAATTTTGAAGCGGAAAATTTTTGAAACAACAAAAATGCAAGCAGTACTATTACCATATGGACAATAGTAACATGAATCAAAAATATACTAAGATTATGCATTTGATTCTTTGTAAATATGGAAACAATCAGTACTACTGAAGTAAATAGAAATTCGACTAAAAATACAAGATAGAAATTCAAATTTCTCACTGGTTTATGACCTGTCATCAGTATATTCAAAAATTCATAATATCTTTCTTTCATCTTATCCTCCTACAATTCCTGCCCACCATTTTTTCAAACCCTTTGAAAATCCGGTATGTTTATCTAGTTCATTTAAACCCACACTAATACCTCCGCCTATAAGAAGTGCACCACCAGCTACTACAGCAACTGGTAATGTAAAAGGAGTCGCTGCTGCCACTAATGTGGCTATCCCTGCAGCTATCACAACACCACCGATACTAGATGTAGCGCTGATTCCTACATTCTTAACAGTGTCAATCGTAACACCTCCAAATTGAGTAGCTATATACTTTTCACTTCCAACTGTCATATTTTTGCTAACAGCAATATCATGTGTTTCTCCCATTCCGTCTACAATATCTACAGCAGAAAATACCACATTTGCAATCGCCATGCCTTTACCCAATTTGCCCATATTCTTAAAGCTATCTGATATCTTAATCCCTTCAGTAGGATGTATTGAGAATATGTTTGACAAACCAGCTGTTGCTGAGGAAAGTGCACCATCTTTCCCAGCCTTAATGATATTAGGACGGAAAGGTTGCATCATATCCTCGTACTGACCTCGAATATTTGTTCCCTTATTTGTAGTAATCTTACTGTAATTGTGACGTCGGTTTATACTATTACGACTGTAAAATTTATCATAGCCTAACAATTTATCTAGCTTTTGCCCAATAGGTGTTGTACCATGATGAAATATTAAATTTCCTTTATTGTCTTTTGTAATTCGAGAACCCAAATACAAAACATTAGCAGCATCAAAAACAGTTGTAGCTTTATTATATAAATCGCTAACTTTGCTATATGGAGAGTCGTTAATTAACCTTAATAGTTCTGGCTTTGCCAATTCTGTTGGATACCGTTTCCCATACTCTGCAATCGCTGCGATATCCTTCTCATCTAATTCGGTTTTATTTTTAATTTTATCTAAAACATTTTGATAATTTTGAACTACCTCAGAACGTTTCGTCCACTCACTATTAATATTACTAGCCCAAGAAGCTTGTCCCTCTACTTTAAAAGTGCCATCAAACTTTCCAAAGTCACCTGTGACTTGTTCGAAACCTTGGAAAACTAAGCTCTGTAAGCTTTCTGAATCCGAAAACTGACCACTAGTCGAGCTCGCAAACGACTGCAATTTTTCTAATTTCCTTTGTAACTCATCTCGCTTACTCGTCGCATTTGAGATAACTCCTCGAACATTACTTATATATATAGGATTGACGTCCTTTAGATTATATAAACTATATAAAATAGATTCATAAGTCGAAATGGTTGTATTCTTCGCTTCAATTTGCTGTTGAAGTATCTCCTCATCTAGACTTTCTCCACCGACTTGTGAATAGTAAAGAGTCGGTAGTTCACCGGCTTTTCCTCCTAGACTCTCTGAAAAGAGGATAACTCCTCTAAGTAGGGAAACCATTATATTTTCCGCATAGGACTTAGCGCTATCATAGGCTGCCCCTTTCAACTCCTCCTCTGTAATCAAATTATTAAAGGCACTAATGACATCGTTATAATAATTCACACGGCTGCTTAATACACTATTGGCTGTACTGCCCTGCGAATCTGCTGAGCCTATATCTACTTTAATCCCCATTCTTCTCCTCCTTCTCCTCATTTTGTAATTCAAGACGGCGTTGTTGAAAAAGAAGTTCCTCTTTTTCGCCCTCTAGCTTGCTCATTGCTTTTTTTAATTCTTCTTTCCTCTCAGAGATAAAATCATCAAGTAGCTGTTCATTCCTTTTTAACATCTCTATATCTTCAAGACGATTCATCTCATCTTTAACGGATAACGGATAATAGCCTAATTCTCTATATGGAATGAAGTTCGTTTGACAAAGATCTAAGATCTCCGTCGCAACGGAAAGAAACTGATTTCTTTCTTCTTCTAGCTTTGATAATTTCGTTTGAATCTGTTGAACACTACATTGAATATCTTCTAATTTTCTAGTTTTTTCCATCCTCACTCCTTAAACAAATTATTTTGAGGAACAAATGACGGATTTGTGTATGGCGAAGATTGACCAGTTATCCCCTTATTTTGACTCGACGATAAATTATTCTGCCACATTGTACTTATATTCTCATCTACTACTTCGAATTCATTTGCGACACCATGAATTAATTTTACGAATTCACTTATTTTTGATTGAATATTTTGAGCAATAGATGCCTCATTTATGATCAATTTTCTTCCTACCGTATTAGCGGTATAATAGCTTGTCTTATCTCTAGTAACTGTACCGGCAGTTGTAATGCTATTGCTTGCTGATACAATTCCAGTTGCAATAGTACTTGCCGTGCCTTTTTCACTTTTTACTTGTCCCATATTCAATAACCTTTTCAATTATCCTTTCTACTATCAAATCGTCAAGAGACAGGGTTGAATCTTAAGTATCAAATAATATTGTTACTTATTCTTACTAATTTTGAGTTTGATGATTTCTTTCCGAGAATGTAAATAAACCTGATCGGGATCTGGAGCCACATCTCTGCTATATATTCCTTTATCTAAGAAGGTTTGATCCATTAGGCGCATACCAAAGATGACCCATTGGACATTTGTTTTGAGGTATCTTGGAATTGGGTCAACGCTTGTTCCAATATAAGTATAATCTGTACCAATAATAAACCTCATCCCTACTCGATAACCATTCTCAAACATAAATTGAAGCTGTTGAACATTTAAATCGCTTTCGGATACAAGTGCTCTCATATTTGGTATAAAAACAATCCACTCAGATGAGATTCCTTTTTCAAGACGGCGCTCTATTTCGTAGATTAGCTGATTTCCTATGTCCGATACTTCCTTTTTACTTCCAACATAGGTTTTCACCTGATTACTATATGACTCATATTCTTGGAAAGCATCAATCAACATCATATGAACGTTAGGCATTTTAAGAATAGTTCTTAATAAATGATGAGTTATATTATCAAAAGCATCTTCTGCATTTGATACATAAGCCATGTGTTTAAATTTGCTAAGAGAGATATTGACACTTCCAACCATTTCTAGCTCCAAACCGATAGGAATCTGACCATTCTCAATAGCTTCTTGTACACTAGGCAATTTCAAAAATTCTTCCACCATCAACTCCTCTGGTACCATCGGGATGGCACTTGGGCGCTGTCCTGTCCAGGCTTCTTGGAGGGAAGCCACTTCCTGACGAAGGTTATTGAGGACTTGGTTTTCGTTGTCTCCAGAGACTGGGAGTGCCAGCTGGATGACATCCACGTCTTCACGCTTCATGAGAGCCCGTCCCTTGATGTCTTCCATGGTCATGGCAAGGGGTGTAGAGCCCACAATCGTCCGCACTTCACTAGCTTCATTTTGTGGTAGGCTCAACTGGTGCTTGAAGGCAGAAATTGCCTCATTATAGGATGCTATTCTAGCTTCTCCTACCCTTGTAGTCAATCAACAAGAAAGCCACATTATGAGGGTGGAACTTGACGGCAAGAGACAGGATTTTTTTGTAAATAGCATAGCAGATAAATAAGCGAAAATATAGAATTTTCAAGGTACTAGAAAGAAAACGTTCTCGTTCTATTATACCACAATATCAAAACAATCCTCGTCCCATAGGAACAAAGCTATATTTTTGTATCATGAATTTAGGCTTATGACCACGCTAATTCATCTTACGAAATGGAACAGACAAAAAACGAGGAGTTTCTTTAATGTCAAAGCAGCTCCTCGTTTTTGATTTTTATTTGAAGTATAGTGATTTCTTCAACAATCTCTAAAAATATAGCTTATTCGAATTTTGTTACACTTTTAATGGTTTTAAAGCTTTCAGCAAAAAGACAGGATTAGCATTACTACGTCGAATATAGAGAATCTATGATAGTTACTCCACTGTAATTCTATTTTATCTCTTTCTTAGGAATCGTAAGTGTTTTCGTCCACTTCTCATAAACTTCTAAAAAACGTCCCTCTTCCTCATCTGAATAGCCTACAAAAACGACTTTGTCAATATTTTCATGTTGAAAGAAAAGCGTCGATTCCGTTTGAAAGCCCATTGGGTACAAAACACCCATATAATCAGCAAATGCTTTTTCTCCAGTTTCCTCGTCGTCAAAGATAACTCCACGACCAATAATCATTAATTTCTGCGTTCCTTCTTGAAGATAGACAATACTACCTAACGGTAATAATTCTTTATTTTTATTTTTATTATTCATTTTTTAATAACTCCTTGTGTTTTTTTAAATATTTCATTCCATACCATTCTTCCACTGATTTTCCTTCCCATTCGCGGTATTCTTCAGGGTATTTCCATTTATAGTAAGCTTGTAGCATATAGGGAAACATGAAATAAACTTCAAAAGCAAAAACTAAAATATTAAGAATCAGTATTGAAGCCAAAATACCGAGTCCTCCAATCAAATTATTACTATTCTCCATCGAACTTGAGAAAAAAATACGAATGACTAGCCAAATTGCTACAACCAAACCACCATACTTGGCAATTATGCTAAACATCTTGCCGAATAATCTATCACTAAAACTTTTCTTTAGAGTTGTCCCATATAACAATTTTCCTAATGACTCACACCTAGAAAGAATCATTGAAATAATTATTAATAATATCAATCCTACAAAAGTGAACATTCCCCAAAATCCAGCTACTGCATAAATTAAGTTTAGAGAAAAAAGATTGAGTTCAACAACTAGCCAGATAATAAAGGTAACCATAAAATGGAATTGGCCCCTATAAATCAAAATAAACTGCTGATTGTATCGCTTCCCTAGTATAATCAATAAAAGCCATATTGCAAGTGTTATCCAAAATACCCAGTACGGAAGAAAATTAATGTCGGGTAAAGGGACTGTTAAATCTCTAGGATCAGAATGGTAAAATAAATAATTATTTAAAGCTACAATCAACCAATTGGGACCAATTATAAATAGGAAAGTCAGAATTACCAGCCAAACATATGATTTTTTTGTTCCTCTAAATTGCTCTTTTTTTAAAGCATCTTGGTAAATGTCCCGAGCAAATTTCCCTGAGACGCCATCATCTAATAAATTTAAACTCTCCTCAAAACTTGCTTTAAAAATTGATTTCTTCATCCTTTTCACCCAAATCCTATCATTTTTCCTATACCGCCTATTGTACCAGAAATGGTATTCGGTGTATTTTCTATTCCTTTTCCAACCGCATCAATTCCTTTATAAGCAAAATCCTTAACATCATCATATAAGTGCGGATTAAAAAATTGAGCAAGCTGATTAATACCACCGATTATAGCTCCTGCAAACGCTCCTACAGCAGCACCTGATAAAGTTCCTAAGACAGGAACTGGAATCGCCGTTCCAATCGTTCCACCTATACTTCCTCCAATTGTAGCTCCTTCTAAAACTCCTACTTTTTTGACTCCTTCTAATGTTCCCCCTACTACAGCTTTACCTATATTTTTCGTTTCAACGAATTCATTGACTCCACTTGATACAGCTGTAATTCCTAAATCTGCATATGTAAAAACTGTTCCTAATTTTCCAAATAGCTCCCCTCCTTTTGCAACGTATTTTATTCCTTTACCAAATAATCCAGTTACTTCTCCTCCCTCAGTTATATATTTACCCAAACTCTCTATTCCTGTAACTTTTTCCAATTCTGTTTTAACAATAGTTTCTACAGGGCTTGCGATATCAGAAATACCATCGAAAATCTTTTTCAGTGTCCCTCCCTTATTTCCTAATGATTCATACCAAGCCATGGCACTCATTACACCACTTACAAATTTCCTACGTTTTGTCCCCTTATCAACCGATCCCAGCAATTCTATGATGCCGTCCGATTGTAGAAAAGCCTTAGTCAAGCTTTTCGGTGTTAGTCCAAGTATTTGGGCTCCTCTCTTAAACCAGTCATTATCTGAGATTGCCTTAATTGCATCATACAAATTAATTGTATTGTACTTAACACCATCATCACCAAGTACTTCAGCTAATATCTTTTCATAGAGGTGTTGCTCAATAGCATTAACTAACGTATCTGGCAACTCTTTACCTGGATACCGTTTTCTATACTCTGCAATCGCTGCGATATCCTTCTCATCTAATTCGGTTTTATTTTTAATTTTATCTAAAACATTTTGATAATTTTGAACTACCTCAGAACGTTTCGTCCACTCACTATTAATATTACTAGCCCAAGAAGCTTGTCCCTCTACTTTAAAAGTGCCATCAAACTTTCCAAAGTCACCTGTGACTTGTTCGAAACCTTGGAAAACTAAGCTCTGTAAGCTTTCTGAATCCGAAAACTGACCACTAGTCGAGCTCGCAAACGACTGCAATTTTTCTAATTTCCTTTGTAACTCATCTCGCTTACTCGTCGCATTTGAGATAACTCCTCGAACATTACTTATATATATAGGATTGACGTCCTTTAGATTATATAAACTATATAAAATAGATTCATAAGTCGAAATGGTTGTATTCTTCGCTTCAATTTGCTGTTGAAGTATCTCCTCATCTAGACTTTCTCCACCGACTTGTGAATAGTAAAGAGTCGGTAGTTCACCGGCTTTTCCTCCTAGACTCTCTGAAAAGAGGATAACTCCTCTAAGTAGGGAAACCATTATATTTTCCGCATAGGACTTAGCGCTATCATAGGCTGCCCCTTTCAACTCCTCCTCTGTAATCAAATTATTAAAGGCACTAATGACATCGTTATAATAATTCACACGGCTGCTTAATACACTATTGGCTGTACTGCCCTGCGAATCTGCTGAGCCTATATCTACTTTAATCCCCATTCTTCTCCTCCTTCTCCTCATTTTGTAATTCAAGACGGCGTTGTTGAAAAAGAAGTTCCTCTTTTTCGCCCTCTAGCTTGCTCATTGCTTTTTTTAATTCTTCTTTCCTCTCAGAGATAAAATCATCAAGTAGCTGTTCATTCCTTTTTAACATCTCTATATCTTCAAGACGATTCATCTCATCTTTAACGGATAACGGATAATAGCCTAATTCTCTATATGGAATGAAGTTCGTTTGACAAAGATCTAAGATCTCCGTCGCAACGGAAAGAAACTGATTTCTTTCTTCTTCTAGCTTTGATAATTTCGTTTGAATCTGTTGAACACTACATTGAATATCTTCTAATTTTCTAGTTTTTTCCATCCTCACTCCTTAAACAAATTATTTTGAGGAACAAATGACGGATTTGTGTATGGCGAAGATTGACCAGTTATCCCCTTATTTTGACTCGACGATAAATTATTCTGCCACATTGTACTTATATTCTCATCTACTACTTCGAATTCATTTGCGACACCATGAATTAATTTTACGAATTCACTTATTTTTGATTGAATATTTTGAGCAATAGATGCCTCATTTATGATCAATTTTCTTCCTACCGTATTAGCGGTATAATAGCTTGTCTTATCTCTAGTAACTGTACCGGCAGTTGTAATGCTATTGCTTGCTGATACAATTCCAGTTGCAATAGTACTTGCCGTGCCTTTTTCACTTTTTACTTGTCCCATATTCAATAACCTTTTCAATTATCCTTTCTACTATCAAATCGTCAAGAGACAGGGTTGAATCTTAAGTATCAAATAATATTGTTACTTATTCTTACTAATTTTGAGTTTGATGATTTCTTTCCGAGAATGTAAATAAACCTGATCGGGATCTGGAGCCACATCTCTGCTATATATTCCTTTATCTAAGAAGGTTTGATCCATTAGGCGCATACCAAAGATGACCCATTGGACATTTGTTTTGAGGTATCTTGGAATTGGGTCAACGCTTGTTCCAATATAAGTATAATCTGTACCAATAATAAACCTCATCCCTACTCGATAACCATTCTCAAACATAAATTGAAGCTGTTGAACATTTAAATCGCTTTCGGATACAAGTGCTCTCATATTTGGTATAAAAACAATCCACTCAGATGAGATTCCTTTTTCAAGACGGCGCTCTATTTCGTAGATTAGCTGATTTCCTATGTCCGATACTTCCTTTTTACTTCCAACATAGGTTTTCACCTGATTACTATATGACTCATATTCTTGGAAAGCATCAATCAACATCATATGAACGTTAGGCATTTTAAGAATAGTTCTTAATAAATGATGAGTTATATTATCAAAAGCATCTTCTGCATTTGATACATAAGCCATGTGTTTAAATTTGCTAAGAGAGATATTGACACTTCCAACCATTTCTAGCTCCAAACCGATAGGAATCTGACCATTCTCAATAGCTTCTTGTACACTAGGCAATTTCAAAAATTCTTCCACCATCAACTCCTCTGGTACCATCGGGATGGCACTTGGGCGCTGTCCTGTCCAGGCTTCTTGGAGGGAAGCCACTTCCTGACGAAGGTTATTGAGGACTTGGTTTTCGTTGTCTCCAGAGACTGGGAGTGCCAGCTGGATGACATCCACGTCTTCACGCTTCATGAGAGCCCGTCCCTTGATGTCTTCCATGGTCATGGCAAGGGGTGTAGAGCCCACAATCGTCCGCACTTCACTAGCTTCATTTTGTGGTAGGCTCAACTGGTGCTTGAAGTTCGAGTAGAGTTGGGCACGAAGGTTGGACTGGCGACCCGCTGTCATCAAGAGATGTACCCCAATGCTGAGACCTTCACGAGAGATGCGCACCAAGAGCTTGAAGAGTTCTGCCTCATAGGCTTCTTCCTTGAAAGCTTCATAGCTATCTAAGAGGATGACAATAGCCGGTTCTTCCTGACCACTAGCCTGACGATAGAGTTCCAAGGTCCCAACTCCATAGTCCGCAAGCAGTTTCTTACGGCGGTTGAGTTCTTTCTCCATGATTCGTACAAACTTAGAGATCTTCTCCGTTTGATCCAGAGGCATGATATCCGCTACCTGTGGAAGCTTGGACAATGGAGCCAAACCATTGGTCCCAAAGTCCATCAAGTACATGGTAAGGTCCTTAGGACTGAACTTACGAGCCAAGTCCATACCTGCAGACTGAAGGAAGGTTGTCTTCCCAGTGCCCGGACTTCCATAGAGAAGGACATGTCCGTCCTTGGCGAGATTGATAGAGACGGCTTCCTGCTTCTGAGCCTGCGGGATATCTGCCATTCCAAGTAGAATTGAGAGTGATTTCTCTTGTGCCCAGGCTATTGCTGGTTGCACTTCTTCCAGCTCCTCTAGCGCAATGCGCTCCTTAAGTGGTGGCAACCATGGCTGTGGTACTGGAGGGATCTCTTGTTCTTCACATAGGAGATGGATATTGTGCACAATAGCATCTAGCTCTGTCGGAACTTCCTTGATTTCATCGGCATCCTCTAAGCCCGATAAGTCCTCGTTTAGGATTTCATATTGCCCCAATTCATTGATCAGGTAGATAGTATGGTCTTCAATTCCCATATCATCCTTTTCTGGCTGGTAATCTGCGCCTGACCAGGCTGACTGGAAGAGTTCATAAACTTCATTATTTCCGACCTGTAGATAGGCGCGTCCCGTCTGAGTGATCTCGGCCGCATCCGGTGTATGAAGCATTTCATTGGAGTCCGAACGATCTGCTACCTTAAGGGCAATCTTAAAGCGAGAGTTGGACCAGATCTGGTCATCCACCACACCTGATGGCTTTTGAGTAGCTAGGATCAAGTGAACCCCGAGGGAACGCCCGACACGCGCAATAGATACCAACTTCTTGATAAAGTCGGGCTGGTTAACCTTGAGCTCTGCGAACTCATCTGAGATGATGAAGAGATGAGGGAGAGGTTCTGTCGCTTCTCCGTTTTTAAATTTCTTCTGGTATTGGTTGATATGGTTGACTTCGAACTCTCCAAAGAGTCGTTCACGACGATGGATCTCCGCATTAATCGAAGCCAAAGCCCGCATGGATTGGACACCATCCAAGTTGGTAATGGTTCCCAAGAGGTGGGGGAGGTTTTTAAAGAGATTGGCCATCCCACCACCCTTGTAGTCAATCAGCAAGAATGCCACATCATGAGGGTGGAAGTTGACAGCGAGGGATAGGATGTAGGATTGGATCGTTTCTGACTTCCCTGATCCAGTCGTCCCTGCGATCAAACCATGAGGTCCATGAGCTTTTTCATGTAGATTGAGCTGAACCAGGTCATCCTGACCACGCAGACCAATCGGCACAGCCAAACTCTTGTAGGGTGCGTTCTTTTTCCAACGGCTCGATACCTGCAAGTCCTCAAAGGTCTCCGCACCATACATTTCCATAAAGGTCACGGAATCTGGTATCGAACTCTTAAGATTTTGGAGGTGATTGAGCGGTGCCAAGGTACGGGCGATCCGCTCCTTATCATAATCTGTTGGGAAATGATCCAAGCGGAAGTCCGTCTCTTTCAAGACCCCTTCTTCCATGACCAGTTGGCCCGTATTTCGGTCCTTGATATTGATCACTGTCTGGATATTCTCAGACAAGGAACTCATGACATCCTCTACAAAGATGAGAGAACAGCCTAATTCCGTTGGATCTTCGGTAAAGAATTCCATGATAATATGGTCCAAAATCAGCTTCTCATCGGTTACTAGAACCACGTAATGAGGATGGAAGAGGCTGCTCTCCTTGTGGGATGCTTCTTCCTTTTGACTACGACGTAGTTTCAAGATTTGGTTCAAACTATTGAGAACCTGGTCTCGTGTCCGTTGATTGTAGACAAAACCGCGAACATTGAGTTCTTGCAGTTTGGCATGAGGTAGCCAACGCATCCAAGACCATTGTTCTTTTTCCTCTTCTGGCAAGATCGTAATAAACTGCACATCATGATAAGAATGAAAAGTCGCTAACTGCATCACCAAAAGCTGCAGTTGTTCTAGGACGAGATTTCTAGGTCCAATATAACCAACCGGTCCATGGCTAAGGTTTGCCGGAATCGGCATATCTGGAATTTTTTTGTGACGACTATAGAGAGCGTAACCCTCTTCTTCCAGAGCATCCTTCTTACCACTGCGCTCCTGTTGACCATATTTCAAGTCATAGCTAGTCGGTATTTTCCCGAGTCCCAAACGATAGTATAAGAAGTCAAAATGTAAGGGAGTTTTTTCGTAAATCCGGTGATTGTAACTCTCAACCAAGTCCGTCAACTCTAAAATAGTTGGAAAATGATAGTGCATCCCTTCTTTTTGTTCCCGTTCCAGACGAGTCAATTCCTTTACCTTATCTTTCAGGTAAAGACGATAAAGATCGATCCGTTCCTTCTTATCAGCCTTGTACTTTTTACGATTTTTGATAAAACCACGGATAGAAAAAATCATTGTGGTTATGGACATCCCTACTGTCGCAAGAATATAGATTCCTCGAGGTTGAACCAAGGTGATCAAGACGGTTACCCCGACCATTGTAAGAGGAGGAACGATTAGCTTTAACAGTTCATCACTCGGCTTAGCTGGTTCTTGACCTGGAGGGTTAATCAATATTTTATCTTCACTTCCACGATAAATGATTCGTGGAGAGCGGTGATAATCTGGATAATCTTCATAAAAACCATATCGAGAGGGTTCTCTCAGCGTTAGTTGTCTCCCAACTTGAGCTGGTCCCAAAACCCATACTTCGTCTGGAAAGAGCTTTATTGTCACCGCTCCTAAACTCAACTCATCTCCAAAACCAATCAATTGCTGGTCCATTTGTTCCAGATGATTGTTTCGATAAAATGCGCCTTTTAATCGAGTTAGCATCCATTGATTCTGAGATTTTTGGAGTAAGAGTTCGACATCTCCATCTAGTGTGATCAACGCACCTTTATGAGAACCAATCTGAAACTCTGATAAATCCAAAAGATCATAAACCCTTGGACCCCCTTCTCGGAGATAAAAGACAACCTCACCCAAACGTAGACCATCTTTCAATAATCCTGCTTCGTTCTCATACTGATAAAAGATCTTGTCACCGTCAAGCTTGAGCTGAATCGGACTCTCCTGTTGAGAAAGGTAGACTTGAGCCTTTTCAGTAGCCCCAACCAAGACCGTTTTATCTGCACTCAGTTCTACTTCATAACGCAGACCTTGGCTGTAGAAAATGATTTGTTTTTTCATAGTTTCTCTCCTTGGTCTACCTTAATTGCTAGAGGAGCTGCTAGGGCTAGTTTTCTTCTCAGATGAAGGTTTGCTTTCAGAATGCTTTTCTTGTGAACTAGGACTAGAACTAGTAGATGCATTAGAGCTAGAATCACTTGTTAATAGCTGACTTCGGTTATCCCAGTATTTCTTATATTCACTCTCCAAAGTATTCAGTTTACTTTCACGATCTTTCCCTGACAACTTACCATCTTCCCGAACCTGCTTGATTTCCTGAGTCAAAGCATAGAGAATCAAATCACTGTCGTTAATCCGTTTGGCAATATCAAGTGCCTCTTCAAAGCGATTGCGCCCAACTTGAATCCAATAAGTCAAATAAAGCTCATCAGATTTGAGGGTTACATTATTCAGGATGACCTTCTTTTGTTCAGAAGAAAATTCCAATCCCTGAATATAAGAGAAGGCTAACTCATACTTCTGCGTATTAGGCAAGCTAGCAGGAGCAATTCCCTCTAATTCTGTAATAACCGCGCTATAATCTACTTTAATAAAAGCGGTATCCGCCTGCAACATCTTTTCTTTGAAAGGATTTTGCATGAAAATCAAATAGATAAGCGGAACGATCAACAAAACAACACTCGCTGTCAACCAAATCGTTGCCAATTTAAACACTCGGTGTCGTCTGCTTGGAACCAATACTAAATCCGCCTGTTCTTTCGCAGATTTCTCTACATAATACCGTTCCAAAATAGTAACTGCTGTTGCAATATCATCTGCCTGACACAGGTCATTTAAAAAGTCTGGCAAGGTCTCTAATTCCAAGGAACCATTGTAAAGGTCCATAAAGTCAAAATCACTAAATAGTGTTACGGTAAAACACTTAGCCTGACGTAGAAAATCTTCTGAGGATATTGATTGAGGAACCATCAGACCAGGAATTCCACGATAAGCAATCTTAGCCTGAGCATCTTTGGTAATAAATAGATTTACTGGATGCAAAAGGAAGGTCACTGGCAACTCCCAGGCTCCTTCTAGACGAAAAACGTTTAGGGCCAAACGAATTCTCTCCGAAATGGTACGACTCTTTATTTCTTCATAAGTCAAACCATGAGCTTCGACTTGATAGGAGAAGGTTACACTATCCTCATCAGAGACCATCGATTGCTCCAAAAAGAACGGATGATGCAAATCCAACAGTAACAGTTCCCGTAAATCTTGACTCGCTACATCTGAACGCTTAAGGCTCAATTTCCAAGTTGTTTCATTTTTTTCATATACAAACGGCTGTTCGCCAAATATAAATTTTTCCTCAGTCACCTAAATCTCCTCTATCTCTACTAAATCCCCTGTTGTCATTGGATAATCGGATAGTTGTTTTCCTTCATCAATCAATAATCCTTTGTTGACAATTCTAAGTTGATATTTTTTTCTCTGTTTACCTGGAGTAAAAATCGTATCCACTTCTCGAATTAACCGTCGCACTTCAATCCGACTAGGAATGCGAATATCCACATCTTTTTCTCTCAAGCGTAGAGTAATATTGATATGTTGCTCCACTGTTTATATACCTCCTGTATATGATTCTGTTCTTACTAAGTTGTTAAGACGGACTTGCTAAAACATTATTCTATCCCTTCGGCCATAAGGCGATAACTCATCACAGCTGTAGCTACGAAAAGTAATAAAAACAATGATATATATGCTAACTCCGGAAGAAAATCACTCAAACCATCTTTTTCTAACTGACCAATATTTGTTTGAAATTTAGATGTTATTTTTGAATTTGGCTGAAACAACTGCTCTGCAGGATTTTTTTTAACTGGTCCCTGTATAGCAGAAAACAGTTGGCCCCTTTCTGTGATCAACTGTTCCTCTTGATACTGCTGCATGTCTTGCAACTTCTTTTGGGTCGCTTCGTTAAAAAGCTCCTTGGTTTCTTCAGATTGTAGACCAAAGTTAAGTCCCTCTTTTTTCTCAAGTCGAGAATCATCAATCTGTAAACGATTATCCTTCAAATCATCTGCAGCAGCCATTGAGACTGCTGCACATGCTACTAAGGTAAGAAGTAAAAGAATTATTTTTTTCATTTCCTATTCTTTCTCAGTTTGAAATACTTGAGGCCAAAATCTTCTTTCTTTGATAAAAATATTCATAACAAGTAATCCAGCTACGACAATCATCATTGCAATAAATGCTAAAATATTTGCTGGTTGTCCATCAAAATATCCTGAAAGGAAAGCTTCTAATATTGATAAAGCATTAAGATTTTTGATGAAGGCTGGAAAACCTGTTAGACTGGCCGTCGTCCCAATTGCATTTGATAGATAGACAAAGCTAATCATCATAAAGAAGGCGAGACCCATTCCAATTACTCGGAAATGTTTAAGTAATAAATACTGCCCTTGAATCAGTACCAAAGCAGCTAAAACAATTAGCAATACCCATGATGGTTGATATTCACGACCAACGTGAAGTTGAGCACTCGATACAATACCAACGACTAGACCAACTATTATAGCTAAAATAGATAGTAGGCCAACTGTCATAATATCTGTATCATGCAACTTGTCTAGCTTAAATTTATCTTTGACCTTACGAACAATATTTTGCGTTGCAAATAAATAGCCTGTAAAGAGACTAACAATTTCAAGTAAGAGAATCCATGTAAATGGACGATAAACGTTGACAGTCGCTTTTACCGAGGTAGAATTTTGCGCAACAGGGTTTGATAAGAAGTTAAGCAATACTTCGTTTGGTACCCCATTGTCATAGGCGTTATTCAGAACTTTCACGAAGGACTCTACAAAGTTACCATTCTTAGACAATTCTTCGTTAAACTGCGTCATCAAGGAGTCAGCATCTTGAGATAACTTTTCAGTACTTGTTTGAGCATTTGACAATTCACGATTGAAATTACCTAAAGTCTCCTTTACAGACTCTGCAGCTTTGACATTGCTTTGAGAAGACTCCTTCACAGCAGAAGAGTTAGTGAATAGATTTCTATAATCTTCATCGAGTGATTTTAAATCCCTATCTATATCTTGAAAAACGGTACCCTCTTTCGCTTGTTTCGCAAATTCGTCAATCTTTTTGATTAGGTCTAATTGTTTATTAATTTTATCATTCAAATCCTTGTTAGTCTCTAAAACTTCCTTAACATTTTTTTCTAGGATAGGCTTCAAATCAGTCAGTTTAGCTAAGGCTTTATCTACCTTATCCTTAGCACCATCTTTATCTGTATCGCTAGCAGGTTTAGTTAGGCTTTCTTCGTATTTCTTAAGATTTGAACTAATAGCTTCGAACCAAATATCTGACAATGCTTTAGACACATCACTATTTTTTAACCCTCTGACGGTATCGTATGCTTTTTTTAGTGATTCTACCTTTTGATAGGCAGAGGCTATTTTCTGAACCTTTTGTCCGTAAGTCACTGCTGCTTGCTGAACGGCTGAGACATCTATGGGAGCACTGACTGCTTGAACATCATTCAAGGAAATATCAATAGTCTCTGGCTCCGCTTTTGGAGTTGGGCTTGGACCCCCAGTTGAACCTGTAGTCGGAGTTGGAGTCGGAGTTGGAGCTGGAGCTGCCTCTGCAAGACTATATGCTACTTTGAAAGTCCCACCAGTCTTCAAATCAATTTCTTGGCCAAACTCAACTGGTGTGCCATCATAAGTGACCGAATGAACCGTCACTCCTGTTCCAGCCTTCCATGATACCTTAGCCTTTGTTCCTGTTCGTCCAACAGCACTTGTACTAGTAATCGCCTTATTTTCCAGATTCTTCAAGTCCGCCAAAGAAATCTCGTCGCTAGGCTCTTTAATCGTTTTTAAATCTGTATAGTTTACAGAAGGAATTGTGGTTGGTGTCATACCAAAACCACTAAATTCTTTTCCACTAAAATCTTCTTTTGGTAATTCTGAGATTGCAGAAACCAGTTGCTCTTTGAGATATTCTTCAGCCTTCTCTAGGTCCTTGTTTGCAGCTTTATCCAAAAATCGACCGAGAGTGATTGTCTTCTCACTTGTTCCATAGTAAGAAGCTAGTTTCTCATCAATGAAGTCACGAATACCTTTTTTATGATTCTCAAACTTCGTTCTTTCATTTGTTAGATTGGTCTGTAAACTAACAATCTCTTTGCTGATGTCTTTTGCGACTGTTTTATAGGAAGATCCAACTTCAGGCTGCATTACATCAGAGGAGGTTACTTGACCTTCTATCTTGGAATTTAGAATCTTTTGGGTTTCCATTAATTCTTGTTTATAAGAATCAACCTGTTCCTTTACCTCATCCCTACTCTTAGATATAAGCTTTTCTATGACGTCCGCATAATTCTGCTTTGCTTGTTCCTTATTGTTAGACAATTCTTTGAAAGTGTTGTTATATTTAACCTGCGACTCATCAAAGCGATTAAAGGACTGTAAGTAGCTTTCCAAACCTGTCTTTAAGACACCGTTTGCATCAACTGAAGAACTAGACATACTGTAAAGAGTCGGGAAAATATTTTTAGAGTTAATTGCTGTTCCATATAAGTTTGTACGGTAGTTTCCGATATTAGTTGCTTGTATCTGTGAACTAGCTTGCACATTTTTTTGCGCCGTATAAAGATTGCTCAAAATACTCGCCATATACATGTCAACTAATTGACCATTTAAATCAGCAACAATGTCTTTTGCTAGTTTATTTGCATCATTTTCCACCTGCAAATTTCCTTGGGCATTGACCTTATAATTAATGGTTGTCTTATCAACATTGATACTGTTAATATCAAGTATTTTTTCAGAAAAGTCACTAGGAATTGTTAAAACGAGTTGGTATTTCCCACTTTCTAATCCGGTATCTGCTGCTCCACGAGGAACAACGGACCAGTTTTGTGAATTATCACGCTCGATGTTTTTTACATAACTAGCCCCCAAATTATACTCTTTTGTATCCACATAGACAGGCTTATCTTCATTTACAATAGCCACATTTAATTTGGTCTGCTGATTTACTTTCGCGTTATTCTCATTGTTAATTGTCGTATTCTTTTGAACAGAAAGATTCAAAAGAACCATCATCAAGAGCAACAATAGGGCTAGCAAACTACTCCCTACATATTTATATATTCTATTCTTCTTCATTTGCCTTTTAATCATCTCCATTAAAAAAAATAGGAAGGCTCTCGCCCTCCTAAAGCCACTTATAACAAATTAATGAATTTGTGATGCAAGTTCTTGGTCGTTTTGCTCAACGATTTCAGCAACTTTATACAATTGCGCATTGATTGCATCAAGTAAAGCTGCAAACTCTTCAATTTTTGGAGATAATTCTGTAAACTGTTGATCAAAGCTCTGAAAAGCAGCACCTTTCCAGTTCTCTCTAATAATCTCTTGTTCGTTACTCAATGTGCGAAGCACTTCTCTTACTTCTTCAGCACCATTAGTATATTTTTGAGCAGAAGTACGTAGTTCCTCTGTCGTTAATTGAATTAAAGCTATATTAAACTCCTTTAAGTTATTTTATAAGTTTATTATATCAATAAGTGCCACAAATTACAAGTGCTTACACCATTTTTTACTAATAAATTATCAAAAAAATTCTCTTGTATTAGATTAAGGGTCTATTCGTTAAAAATCCTTTTCCTCTAACTTTCGATAAAAGTTTTTATTCTCTTGGTGTCGAGCTTCCAGTACATTCTCTATACGATTCTTATAAAGTTGATGATAGCTATCTAAATTGTTCTCTATCTCAAAGATATATGGTTGAATTTCAGCAAAACTACTATCTCTACATGCATAGGAAAGCGCCTCTAGGAGATGATCCGTCTCCCTACTAAACTTGTGGAAATCATCATCCAAATCCATCTCCAAACGTTCTAAGTCTCGTAATTTACGATTATGCTCATCCTCTAGTTTCTGAAGTCCCTTTTTATCCATAACCAGTTTTCTCCTAGCTTTTGATCGGACTCTGTAAAGTAGGTGTTTGCAAGGTCTGTGTCAAGTAAGTTTCTGCAGCATCTGCAGCCTTTCCCTCAAATCCACCCTTAATATTGTTCACATAGGTCTTAGAAGCGTACTCTTGCATATCTGCGGCTGCTTCCTGCAACTTTTTAGCTAACTCAGCTCCTTTAGCAAGGATTGACAACTCTTTTGCAGTTACCAAGGCCCTGACTGCTTGGCGTTCTTGTTCCCTCATTCTTTCTTTGAAGGCTCTGTCGAGTTGCTCTCTTGTAATTAAAGTATCCTCATCCGTTAGGACTACCATTTTTTCCCCTCCATGTTTGCTTTACATCCGCCAATAGATTATTAAAATCTTCAGCACTATCTCTATCTATGGTCTCAAAGGAGCCACTAGCTTTGACCAAGCTCTCCCCCAGTTGCTGGATTTGTGTCAGGAAGGATGTTGCTGCTGTCTTCGTGTCACTAGCAAGGCCTTCATCCCAAAAGCTTGTTGTATCAAAACCAGAAAGAAGATTCGTAACTTCTGAGCTTGACAAATATCCAACCATGTCAAATGCTGTTGACCTTGTCTCCTTTACTATATTTTGAATGTCTTCCTTAGCGTCTGAAAGTAAGGTTTTCACGGATTTAACTTTGTCTTCCATGTCAAAATTTGCTAACTGGGCTGCTGTCTGAAGCAACTGAGCTCGAACCAAGATTCTTTGATTTCCTGAAAGATTGCCACTTCTCAGTTGTTCCTGATAACGAGGAATAGCTTCTCGATCCCATTTTATAGATTCCTGACGTGCTTCTTCGACGATTTTACTATATTCTATTGTATAATTCTTGTAAACTGCATAACCGATAGCCATCTTTGTTAGAGCCTCACCCCTCATAATGGCATTCAAAATATTTGAGGCTACATTATCATCAACTCCTAAAGCCCTGAGAGAATCTAAAGATGTCGCAATCAGTCGAGACAGCTTTTCACCTGCCCTGAGCAATTCTGGGTGAAAATCCTCAGACGCGGTCAACAAATTTCCCTTTCCATCCGATTGGAAAACACCAAAGTCATGGGAGCTTTCGGGATCAGTAATCTGAGTATAATGCAAGGGGACGAGGACATTGACTTTACCGACGGGTTTCTTAAGGGGTTCATCGGAGTCACCAGGTAATTTGGCAATGGTGTGTTCTCGATTAAGCATCCCCACGATATCAAAAGGATTGACATAATACTCGATCTTTTCGCTAATCTTTTTGATTTTCTCATCGCTGAGGCCCATTTCCTTTAAGCTCTTTGTCGTGTCTGGACCGTCAAAGAGGACCACTTTGCCGATTTTCTTCAGTTCTTCATCAGTGAGGCCAGCTACTCCTTGCGCAGAAACTATGGTCCCTAGGGAGTGACCTGTGATGTCCATCGTAGCATTTGGAGCCTTTTCACGCATCTCTGCGATTTTAGCTTTCATACCTGCCGTCGCTAACTTGGCTTGCGGGGTATGGATGTGGTTGAGGGCAAACTTCGCATCGTTGTCTATCCAATCGTTCCAATTTTCATAACTAATAGCATCACTTCCGCGGATAGCCATATAAGTTTTCGTAGTATCTTTAGTCAAGGTTGGCGTATCCGTTAAGTAGTAGGCATTGAAACCAGCTTTCTCATCCGTTAAAAGCCCTTTTTGATAGAGCTTGATAGGAGGCTCTTCTTGGTGAACCCCTCCGCCAGGATCACCAACTTGGAGTTTTATCTTATCTTCCACAGTATGTAAATCAGGATCTGGCTGCAAGTAGACTTTACCGTCATGAGGAAGTTTTTTACCTCCTTTAGTGATTTCCAACTCTTTTGTAATTTCGTTGTAAGATTGAATGTCTTTAGAGAAGTCAAATTGTAACGCTTCTCCTGAATCTAATATTTTTCTTTCTTCTTTACTCAGTCTCTCATATGTAAAAAGATTCGGTCGTCCTCTATATGCTGACTGAGCTAAATCCGCATAAAAATTATCAAAATTTTTTAAATTACTATTAGTCAAGCAGTTTACCCCCAATACGCAACGGACTACCAATTCCGATAGAATTAATTAAAATTTTTCCATCTGTAATCTTAATAATAACACTCCAGCTTGAGTTTGATATATTATTAAATCCTCCATAAACCTGAACAATATCGCCTCCTCCTTGAGGTGTACCATTTCCTATCTTATCCCATTGTGTCTGTTTCCAATCTATTTGAACCGATTCGACTTTAGGATTTAAAGATTTTACAAACTCCTTAATCTCTTCTTCATGTTCCTTTAAATAATCCAACTGCTTAGCTCGCGGACTAAGAAATACTCCTCCGAATAAATTTGTTTTCTGTGCCATCCATGCACCTCCTCCAAAAATTACAAGTGCTAAAACTAACCAAAGTAAAGTACGTTTTTTCATGAATGTTCTCCTAAATAAGCTGACTGTGCTAAATTCGCATAAAAATTATCAAAGGTTTTTAAATTACTATTAGTCATAATAATACCATCCCCCATCCCTATAAATTCTTATAGGCTGCATTTCATAAATTCCAAATTCCTTTGGTATACTGTTTGCATCATTGTCTAAAGAAAATCCAACCATGAATTTCGTCTTATCATTATTATTTACCTTTCCTCTAAGTGTCAACATATAGCCTCCACCTTGAGGAGTTCCATTTCCTACTTGACCAACCTTCATACTATCCCAATCAAACTGAACACTTTCAACTTTAGGACTTAAAGACTTGACAAAATCAGCCATATCTTCTTCATGCTCCTTCAGATAAGCCAACTGCTTAGCCCGTGGGCTCAGAGCTATTCCTCCAAATAGATTTGTTGCCTGTGCCATCCATGCGCCTCCTCCAAAAATTACAAGGGCTAAAACTAACCAAAGCAAAGTACGTTTTTTCATGAATATTCTCCTATAACATGTGAATATAGCCATATTATATCATGAATGTAAAAAAATTTTTATCATGAACCGCCCCTCAAAGCTTAACCAAAAATCTAACGCTCTCAATATCTGTACTTTATCAGTATTTTATTTGAAAAAAATTTTCTATAAAATTCCTTTTACACTATCTTTCCAATAATTCCTATAATAGGAATCAAAGAAAAACCTACAAGATCTGATTCTAAGGTGCTATCCCATCTTTTTCATTCATTTAGACTAACTGCAATTGAATTACATCTTATTGCTTCTTTTTTCATCTAGTTTAACACTCTAGAATTAGCTTCAAGGCATGTTCCTAACATATAAAAAAGCCCTGTCCCAAGACAAGGCTTTGAGCTTCTTCACTTTGCCGATTGCAGGGATTGAACCTGTGACCTAGGCTTTACGAGTGCCTTGCTCTAGCAACTGAGCTAAATCGGCGATTACACTTACAGTATAGCACTCTAAGAATAGGTGTCAAGAAATTTTCATCTCTGTTAAAAAAGCCTGTCCTGAGACAAGGCTTTGATAACATCTATGCTAAGAACCCGCACTTTCGTAGGCATCTAAACCCCTATCCCAAAGTTTAAGGGAAATGACAAAGAAAACCATAGAAATCAACATCAAACCACCAATGTTAAAGATAACATCCTTGTCCTGCAAGAAATAGCTGGCAGGATAGTAGGCCGTAAAGGCAAAAGGTACAATAAAACTGATTAACCAACGAAGAAGCGAATTGTAAATGGAAATCGGATACTTGGCAAAATCATTAAACATATAGAAAATATAAATCATTGCTCCTGACTGCTTGGTCCAAAAAGCGATGCTGGCTGTCGCGATTTTCAAGGAAGTATAAATCAAGGTCGCAAAAGGAATACAAACTAGGAAAAGCAGGAATTTTGGAAGAGTCCAAGCAATGCTAGATACCGTTGTCGCTAGTAGGATCCCACCAACCAAGAGTTCGCCCAAAGCATCAATCTGAAAGGTTTCAACTAGGATGTGAAAGAGAGGGTTGATAGGACGAGTCAGGTATTTGTCAAATTCTCCTTTTCGAACCAAGCGTTGACCTAACGCCCAGAGATTGTCAAAAAAGAGATGGTCCAACCCCTTAGGAATCAAGGAAAAGCCATAAATAAAAGCAATCTCTTGAAAGGTCCAACCTTCTAGGGATGGAATATGTTGAAAGATGACATTGAGAAACAAGAGGTTCAGACCTTGAGTCAGAAAGACTCCTAAAACCCCCACCACAAAATCCACCTTGTATTCCATGATTTGCTTGATGTATTGTCTGATAAAAATCAGATGCATGCGTTGATATTTTTTCATACTAACCTCCTTGAATGGTGATAAATGACTGGACTCGTTTCCAAATCAACTGAGACAAGCCCACCATTACTAAGAGCCAGAAAAACTGCAAAGCGAGCGCCTGAAGAATCTGATTGGCATCGTATTTCCCAACGATAATCATGACCGGAGTGTAAATTAAGGATGAAAAAGGCAGGAAGGACAGAATATCTGAAACAACCTTTGGAAAGAAAGCCAAGGGAATCAAACTTCCAGACATAAAGGCCACTATGGAAGTCTTGAGTAGATTGGAACCCCAAAGATTTTTAAACACAAAGGCTGAAAAACCAAAGCAGATATTAAAGAAAAAGTTGATCAGGTAGGCTAGCGTTAAGCTAAAAAGATAAAGGACAGTTAATCCCAGCACTTCTACCATCCCTTGCCCAGATAAGATTTTCATCAAAACAATGACACTTAAAAATGGAAGACCGACACTGATAAAAATCAACCACTTTGACCCAAGCTCGGTAAAGAGATAAGAAGCCGCAAAATGCACTGGTCGCAACAAGCGCATGATAATGGAACCATCCTTGACCTCCTCTCCAATCATAAAGGAAGAATCGGACCTAGTTAGAAGATTGGTCAAAAAACTCATAATGATATAGAGGGTGATATCTGCCATACTAAAGCCCTGAATCAAGGACTCTTGCGAAGAATCAAAGACAGCCTTCCAGAGATAAAAGGCCACAAAAGCACCCATTACATCGCCGATCCGATAAAGAATAAAGTTGACTCGGTAAGTAATCAACTCCTGAACCCCTGCATTGATAAAGGGTTTATAACGTCTCCACAATTTGACCATCTTAGAGCTCCTTTCGGTAGAAGCGACGGATAATATCTTCAATATCCGTATCCACCATCTTCAAATCGCGGATTTCAAAATCAGACAGGGTTTGCTTGATAATGTCAGCTGTCTGGTAGCGTGAACTATCGAATTCAATGTTGAGACTATTCCCTTGTCTATCAATTGTCATATCCGAAAAGCCTTCATAGTGAGAAACTAGATGACTTTGACCTGGTAGCAGTTCAAAGGAGAGAGTCTTCATCTTGCCAAATGTATCCTTAAGCTGGCTAACCGTTCCATCAAAAATCTCCTGCCCCTTATCAATCATAAAGATCCGATCACAGAGTTGCTCAATATCGCTCAGGTCATGAGTGGTCAAGAGAATGGTTGTTTCTTCCTCCTGATTGATTTGGGTAATAGCCCGACGAATATTGTCCTTGACCGACACATCCAGACCTATGGTTGGCTCATCTAAAAAGAGAACCTTGGGATTGTGGAGCAAGGACGCCGCAATATCCGCCCGCATCCGTTGACCCAGTGAAAGAGTCCGCACGGGATCCTTGATAAAGTCCTTCAAATCCAAGACTTCATTTAAAAAATCCATTCGCTTATGAAAGAGCGAGTCTGGCACATCGTAAATCTCTTTCAAAACCGTGTAGGTTTCTTGAAGCGCCAAATCCCACCATAGCTGGGTACGTTGTCCAAAAACAACCCCAATATCCTTGACATAATCTTGACGATTGTCCTGGGGAATCTTGCCGTTAATCCGACAAAAACCAGATGTCGGTTTCAAAATCCCGGTCAACATTTTAATGGTTGTCGACTTCCCAGCGCCATTTGCGCCGATAAAACCTAGAATCTGCCCCTTTGGCACCTCAAAGGTCAAATCCTTGACCGCTTCAAAGGTCTGCTTTTCAGGATGAATAAAGGAGCGCAAAGCCCCCTTCAAGCCCGGTTCCTTCACTGTCTTCACAAAATTTTTCTGAAGATGTTCCACTTCTATCATTGCCATATCTATCTCCCTATGGTAAGGAATAGCAACATTGTCTTTTGACTACAAGTATTCTAAATCCTTACTTTCTAAACCTTCTACATTTTATTACTACAGAAGGCTTTATACCAACCTATTATAGTCCAATAAAAAATGGAATGCAAGCGTTTGCCTATAGATTATGAAATCAGATATTTCTCTCTTAAAAAGGTACTTTTAACCCAAAATTCTGGTTTAGTAGTTTCCTAAAAACAGCAAAAAACCCACCCAATGGGTAGGTTTCATCTGTATCATTCAGCTAGATTAAGCTTTACCTTCTGAACCGAATACGTCGATACGTTCTTCAACTGATGCTTGGATAGCTTTTACACCGTCAGCCAAGAATTTACGTGGGTCGAAGAGTTTTTTCTTGTCGTATTCTGCTTCGTTTGCTTCGTAGTCACGAGCAAATTTACGAGTTGCGTTAGCGAATGCGATTTGGCATTCAGTGTTAACGTTAACTTTCGCAACACCAAGTTTGATAGCTGCTTGGATTTGCTCATCAGGAATACCTGATCCACCGTGCAATACGATTGGGAATCCAGGAAGAGCTTCTGTCAATTTTTGCAAGTGGTCAAGGTCAAGACCTTCCCAGTTAGCTGGGTAAGGGCCGTGGATGTTACCGATACCAGCTGCCAAGAAGTCGATACCAGTTTCAACCATTGCTTTAGCGTCTTCGATTGGAGCCAATTCACCTTTACCGATGATTCCGTCTTCTTCACCACCGATAGTACCAACTTCAGCTTCTACTGAGATACCTTTAGCGTGTGCTTTTTCAACAACTTCTTTAGCCAATTTAAGGTTTTCTTCAACTGGAAGGTGTGAACCGTCAAACATGATTGAAGTGTAACCAACTTCGATACACTCAAGTGCATCTTCGTAGTGACCGTGGTCAAGGTGGATAGCTACTGGTACAGTGATACCCATTGATTCAACAAGGTTAGCGATCAAGTTGCGAGCAACTTTGTAACCACCCATGTATTTAGCAGCACCCATTGAAGTTTGGATCAAAACTGGAGCTTTTTTAGCTTCTGCTGCACGCAAGATAGCTTGAGTCCACTCAAGGTTGTTTGTGTTAAATCCACCAACTGCATAACCATTGTCACGAGCTGCTTGGACAAATTTTTCTGCTGAAACGATTGCCATTTTATCAGGCCTCCTGTATATTTTTATGGGTCATCCCATTTACATTGTTCATTTTATCACTTTTTGACAAAAAAATCTAGTTTTTCCCGTAGTTTCGATTGAATTTCTTCTAGCTTCATCTATGTAAACCCTTTCTCTCCCTAGTCTTGAGCGACTTTTGGAAAAGCTATAAAGAAGGTTAAACGATTCTCCTGCATTTCAAAACGATAGGGTAATTTTTCATGTTCTAATAGACTCTTGACCACAAAGAGCCCCATCCCAGACCCCTTGGCCTTGCGACTAGCATTATCAGAAAAAGATTGAGCTAATTTTTCTTGCTCTTCTGGACTGCAGCTATTTTCTATAAAGAGTTCCTCTTCTCTCTCTCCAATGCGAACTAAGCCACCCGGAACAGAGTGCTTGATAGCATTGCTGATAAGGTTAGAAAGAATTAATTTCATGACAGATGGGTTTAGATAGGCCTGCTGATGGGTCAAGCTATTCTCTATCCGAAGCGCTCTTTCCTTAGCTAGCAAGGCATAATCCTTAACTAGACTTTGCGTCATCTGGTGTAAGTCAATTTGTTCCCTATCATCTCGCAACTCCTGCACAGACGAGAGAGAAAGTATCTGGAGAACGTGGTGATTGAGCTCATCCACAATCCCCAAGGCAACTCCCAGATAGTGGTCTCTATCCTTATAGCGACCGATATTCTCTTTCATATTTTCGATTAGGATTTTCAAACTAGCCAGAGGTGTTTTCAGTTCATGAGAAGCCCCTCGCAAAAATTCGACCTTTATCTTTTCCAGTTGAAGAATAGCTTCATTCTTGTCATGCAAATCCGCAATGACTGTCAAGAGGTGTTGGTAAAGGCTATTGATTTGTTCCTTGAGATCACCAATCTCATCCTTAGAATCCACGCGCAATCGCACTTGAGCATCCAGTTCCATCATCCGACGGGTCACTCGCTTGATTTCCAATATCGGAGCAACAATGGTCCGAGCATAGATATAGGCCACCAAGAGGGAAATCAGAAAGGATGCCAACAAGGTATAGGGAAGAAACTGGAGACTGATTTGCTCTGCTTCCTTTTGCAAATCCATGGAAGCTAGAAACTGGAGAGTCATGGTACCACCGTCCTGCGTTGTCACCTCACGCTCCTCAATAAAGAGAGAGGTGGTCTGGCGGTCTGTGTCCAGAGGAAGACTGTCCTTGACTTCTAACTTGTCCTCGGTCATCTCACCCTTGACAGCCCCCTTGATATCACTGGTCTGAGAATACAAGTCTAAGACTTGCTCGATACTCTGCCTATCCTTTCCTTCTAGTGACTGAGCAATGGCTGTCGCTTTCTGACCAATGGTTTCCTGACGGTGGCTCAGATAAGTCGAGGGAAAGAGAAAATAAATGGCTAAATGAAGACAGATAACCAGAACACTAAAAATCGAGAAGGTATAGATAAATATCTTTGTAAACAAACCTGTTCGTTTCATTTTCGCTCCAATTTATAACCAACATTGCGCACAGTGAGGATGCAGTCCAAGTCTAACTTTTTCCGCAGTTCCTTGATATAGACATCAATAACACGGTCAAAAGGAACCTCATCTGTCGCCTTCCAGACGGCATCGATTATCTGAGAACGTGTCAAGGCACGTCCTTCATTTTTCACCAGATAGTCCAGAATTTCCAACTCTTTAGCATTAATGGCTACTTCTTGACCTGCGAGACTTGCACTGTAACTTTCAAAGTCCACCTTGGTATCCTTATAAGAGAAGACTCGTTCCGTATCATAGTAGCGCTTGAAAATCGCGTCGACCCTCACTTTTAAGAGGGAGAGGGAGAAGGGCTTTTCCAGATAGCCATCTGCTAGCGAAGCAAAGGCACTCAACTTGTATTCTTCATCCTGAAAGGCAGTCAACATCAAGACAGGGACTTGGCTGGTTTTGCGAATCTCAGCTAGCACTTCTAGACCATTGAGCTTGGGCATCTGGATATCTAGTAAAACTAAGGCCACCTCATAGCTGGAAAATTGCTCCAGAGCTTCCTGACCGTCCGCCGCCTCAATGGTTTCATAACCACAATCCGTCAAATAGTCACTGATCCCCTCACGGATCATCTCTTCATCTTCTACAATTAAAATTTTCATAGAAAAAACGTTTCACATTCCTTTAAATTTCTTGTAAATCATCTCAATTTCATCCTGAAAGGAAGAGGCCTTATCAAGATGAAATAGATAAAAATGCTACCTATATTATACCCCATTTAGGGGAGAATAGGTAGCAAGTTTGTTATTCGCTATCGAGCAAGAGCTCTTTTGGTTGTTTTCTGAGGAGGTTGCTTGAAGCAAGCGCCATAACGAGAACCACTAGAACCAAGGCTAGGACAAAGACGATGATAAAGTCTGATGTCTGAATGGAAATGTCTAGGCTCGATAAGGTCTTGCTAAACCCATCTACTTCTGCACCACCACCAAGGTTAGAGGCTTGAGCAGCCTTGCTGGCTTGCTTGGAAACACCAGAAGTGACATTGGCAAGAACAGTGTTTCCGATTGCACGGGCTGTGTAACTGGCTAGGAAGTAAGCAGAAACGAGAGCAGGGATGGCAATCAAGATAGATTCGGTGATGAATTGCCCCAAGATACTTGCCTGCTTGAGACCGATAGAGAGGAGGATTCCCACTTCCTTGCGACGGGCATTGATCCAAAGACTAAGCAAGAGGGCAAGGAGAAGGACTGAGAAACTCAAGCTACCCCAGAAGAGGAGGTTAGCCATCTTGTACATGCCAGAGATGGATTGTTCTAGAGCTGGATAGTTAGAGGAGCTCTTAACGAGTGTGTAGCTCTTCCAGTTGATACCACTGATGCCATTCAACTCTTTCATGACATCATCCAAGTTCTTATCTGCTGTTACAAAGAAGGTTGCGTCCCCATAAATAGCTGTGTCTTCTGTGTATCCATAAAGTTTTGCAGCAGTGTGAATGTCTGTGATAGCTGTGTTTTCATAGAGTTCTTGTGAGTAGGTTACTGCTGACTTATTGTGACCATCAAAGAGTCCCTTGATTGTCACTTCAACTGTTTCCTTGGCTCCTTTTTCATTGTCTGCATCGTAGGCATTTGAGTCCAATTTGACCTTATCTCCAACTTTCCAGCCGTGTTTGGCTGCCAAGTCCTTGTGCAGGAGGATCTTGTCCTTGTCGTCGTTTGTTAAGTGCTCTCCTTCAACCAATTTATAAGAGCCCGAGACAAACTTGTCTTCTTTAGAGGAGTCATTGACACCTGTAATCATCAAGCTGCTTCCAAAATGTTTAGCACGGTCAGGTGTTAGATTTTTCTTGGTATCTGGCGTTTCGATAAGTTCATATCCAGTCAAATCTCCGATAGCGTTAATGCGTTTCACATAAGACTCAATGGCCTTGTTTTCGGTGATTTTTTTGATATCTTCCCCCTTAATATTCCCAGCACCACGAGGTGTTCCTTGATTGACGCGACGATTGATTTGCATGGAGAAGCTATTGGTGATATTTTTAAAGGTCTCCTGAGAAGCCTTGGCAGTAGCTCCCTTGATCGACAAGCCGACCAAACTCAAGCTCGCCATGAGGAGAATAATCAGGAAGATAACAATCGATTTGAAAAACTTCCTTGTAACATAGGCAAATGCATTGTGTAACATAGGTTCCCTTTCTAGATTTTATTCTATTTTATAGTTCTAACAGAAAAAGCTCGTATTATTTCGTAGTATTGCGAGTTTCAGTCAGTTTCTTGTCCTTCAACTCAAGTGTAATATCTGACGCTTGTGCCACTTCTTTGCTGTGAGTTACGACGATGACACATTTACCTGTTTTCTGGGCAAGTGATTTGAGCAGTTCGACAATATCTCCAGCAGTTTTAGGGTCCAGATTTCCTGTTGGCTCATCCGCTAGAATAACTGGAGCTTCTGAGACCAAACTACGAGCAATGGCAACACGTTGTTGTTGACCACCTGATAACTGGAGAACATTCCGCTTGATCTGACTTTCATCCAAACCAAGCTCAAGAAGTGTATCCTTGCTTGCCTTTTTGTTGACCAAGCGGATATTTTCCAGTGGAGAAAGATAATCTATCAAGTTATAATTTTGAAAGACCAGGGAAATATGGTGCATGCGATGGTAAGAATAGCCCTTCTTACGAATATCCTCTCCTTGAAAAAGGATAGAACCTTCAACAGGACTATCTAGACCAGCAAGTAGGGACAAGAGTGTGGATTTTCCTGCTCCTGACTCACCAATAATACTGTAAAATTTCCCGGGTTCAAAATTATAATTGATCTGATATAGGACTGCTTCAGCAGTGTTCTTATAACGGTAGGTAATGTCTTGTAATTGTAATAAAGTCATGATTTCTCCTTCTTAACTGATAGATGATAAAATTTCTTTCGGCGATTTTCTAAATAAGAATAGGAAACAAAGGGCTACAGATAAGCAACTAAGCAGAACTAGAAAAACATAGGATTCTGCAAAAGATAAGATGCTGGTTGATAAACTGCTTGTTTTGGCTAGTGTATCTTGTAAGCTTGCCTGATCTCCACTTGCTAGTAGGGTTTGGAGTAGGTAAGTTGTGATTGCGTTGCCTGCAGCAAATGCTGGAAGTAAAGCACCAATAGATACCAGAACTACCTCTAAACAGAATTGTAGGAAGATCGAGCTCTTGCCTTTTCCAAGTGCAAGTAAAATTCCCACTTCGTAGACCCGTTCTCTCAACCAGAGAGACAAGACCAAAATTAAGGCTCCTGCTCCTGCTATCAACATCCCATAAAGGAAAATGGTCAGAAAGGTTTGGAAGGTTGCAACTGAATCCTTGATTTGTTCAAAGGCCTTGTTTTCTTTCTCAACTTGGTAGCCGTTATTTTCCAAAGCCAAATTTTCCACCTGCTTCAAGAGTCCGTCCATTTCCTTAGGATTTTCTACATAGAAGCGAGCTGCAGTGACTTGATCTTCACTATTTCCCAAAAGGCTTTGGCTACTTTCATAGTCTGTAAAGACCTGGTTTTCACTGAAGTCAGAAGATAAGCCCGTGAATTTCTCTTGTTTTTTACCAGAAAAGATGCCAACAATCTCAAACTCAACTGTCTGTCCCTTGCTAGATTCTGACTGTCCAGCATCCAAGCGAAGCTTGTCATGAAGCGAAAGACCGTTCTTCTTAGCCAACTCTTCGTGGATCAGAATTTTCTTGGAATCCCCTTTTTGAAGGTGTCGCCCTTCTTTTAAGTTGAAAGCCGAACTGGTAAAGGTAACATCCTTGGATGAATCTTCAAGAGCCGTTAAGCTGACCAAGTTCTTGTCCGCAGCTGACAAATCATCACGTTCAACGCTCTGCTCGCCACTCACCGCTTCCTTGTCTTTTAACTTTGCGACCGTCTCGAGTTCAGGAGAGATATTTCCCAGCCCCTTAATCTTGCTAACTGATGCTAGGTCCGATAACTTGAAGGTCTGACCATTTTCTATCTTCTTAATAGAAAAAGATGTATTGAGTGATTTGTAAAGATTGGTTTCCACTGTTTTGTTGGACTTCATCAGCGTCAAACAGGCTGAAATTCCTGCTAAGAGGACCAATAAAATCAGAAATAAAATAAAACTTCTCAGTCGTTTTCTGCTGACATAGGCCCAAGCTCTTTGGATTGGATTCATTTGTCACCTCCATATTTGTAAGACTATTATAAAATCCAAATATGAAATGTTTATGAAATACAAAAAAAGAGCAAAAATTTTTTGCTCTACGTAAATTAGATAAAAAAAAGAGCTAGCCTAAGCTAACTCTTATCCTATGCGGAGAGAGGGACTTGAACCCTCACGACCTAAAGCGGTCACAGGATCCTTAGTCCTGCGCGTCTGCCAATTCCGCCATCCCCGCGTCGATTACTTTACTAGTATATCAACTTTTAGGATGCTTGTCAACACTTTTTTTCAATTTTTTCATTTCATCAACCAAATTACTCAGAAATTTCATTTAGATTTTCATCTACTAACTTAGCTCCGAGTGTATTTTTGAAATGACCTAGGGCAAATTGATGATTTTCAGGCCAGATGGAAGCAACAGCTGGTTTAACAATCTCGATGTCATATCCTAGATTATAGGCATCTATAGCTGTATGCAGGACACAGATATCCGTCAAGACACCTGTTAAGATAACGGTAGACACTCTCCGCTCTCTCAAACGGATATCCAGGTCAGTCCCAGAAAAAGCTGAGTAATGGCGTTTATCCATCCAAAAGACACGACTGTCTGAACTATGCTCTTGATAAAAGGTCCCCAAATCTCCGTATAAATTCCGTCCACTAGTCCCAATCAAATTGTGAGGAGGAAATAGTTTACTTTCTGGATGGAAACAATCGTTTTCTTCATGAGCATCTATTGTGAAGAAGATGTAATCTCCTCGTTCAAAAGCTAATCGAGTTACCTTGCTGATAGCATCCGAAATAGCCTGAGCTGGAGCGCCTGCTGTCAATTTTCCACTATCAGCAACAAAATCTTCTGTATAATCAATCGAAATTAAAGCCTTAGTCATTAGTAATCTCTTTTCTTCACTTCTTCAAAAATATCTGAAATCAAGACCTTAAGATAAGTTCCTTTCATTCCAAGCGAGCGACTTTCAATAATCCCTGCAGACTCAAGTTTACGAAGGGCATTGACAATCACAGAGCGGGTGATTCCAATACGGTCTGCAATCACAGACGCAGTTAACTGGCCTTCATTTCCATTTAATTCCCCTAAAATTGCTGAAACAGCACGGAGTTCTGAATAAGAAAGGGTGTTAACCGCCATGGTAACAGCAGTACGGCGACGGATATTTTTCTCATCTTCTTCACGCTGGAAGTTAAGGAGTTGAATCCCAACAACGGTACTTGCAATCTCAACAAGGATCAAGTCCTCATCCTCGAATTTTTTATCATTGCGCCAAATAATCAAAGAACCAAGGCGAATCCCTGATACATGAATCGGTGCAATAGTCGTCAAACCATCTGGAAAGTCTGCACGACTCTCCACAGGGAAAATACTTAAATCATGGTCAACCGTCAGATTGGCTTCTGTATCGTAGATCATGTTCGCACCTTGAATGTACTCATCCGGGAAAATCTTAGTTTGGAAGAATTGCTCTACACGATCAGTATTGGTTTTATAACGCATAAAATAGCCCAGGAGACGCCCTTTGCTATTGACAATACAGGCGTTACAGTCAATAATATCTGCCAATTGACGGGTAATCGCATTGTAGGGAAGTTCTTCCTGCAACTGTTCCTCTGAGCGCTTCAGGATAGACGTAATTTTTCTAGTTTTTTCTAATAAATGTGCCATTTTTCACCTCGAATATAATCGCTATCATTATAACATAAACAGCTTGAATTTTCAATTATTATCTGAAAATTGATTATTTAATTGCAATTTGAAAAAACAAGAATATTTTTAATTAAATTGCTTCTTTTCTATTGACAAGCTCCCTTTTTTTGTGTATTATAATATTACAAGAAGATAATATATCTATTTTATTTATCTTTCTTTTACATTCGGTCTCCTTATATAAAAAAGCGATTCATTTTGAACCGCTTTTTCTTATTTATCGCCCTTGTTACGAATCACAAAGCCTGTTTGCTTTTCACTTGAAGTATTGCGTGGTTTTTTATTATCCTTACGGTAACGTTTTTCCTTATCAAAACGATCATTTCCACGACTTCCTTTTTTGAAATCATCACGACGACCATTGCCACGGCGATCACGGTCTCGACGGTCATCCCCACGACGGCCACCACGACCTCCCTTAGCTTTACCACCGAAGCCATTACCTGATGGTTTAAATGGCAGTGGTTTTTCACGTGCAATCTCCACTTCAGGAAGGCTATCTGGAACTTGAACTGTTAGACTCAAGATATACATTGCCAATTCTTCTGGAGTAAATTCAGCAGCTAACTTACGAGCATCCTTACCAAATTTCTCAAAGTTGGCACGGATAGTCTCATCTGCAAAATCACGTTCAATTTTCTTGAGAGCTACCTGTTTTTTAGCTTGGAAGGCTTCTTCTGCACTTGCAGGTTTGAGACCTTTCATGCGTTTCTTAGTCAAGTTCTCAATGATTTGGAGGTAGCCCATTTCATTTGGTGATACGAAGGTAATCGATTGACCTGACTTACCAGCACGACCTGTACGACCGATACGGTGAACATAGCTTTCAGGATCTTGTGGAATATCGTAGTTATAGACATGGGTCACACCTGAAATATCCAAGCCACGCGCTGCAACGTCCGTCGCAACTAGAACATCAAGATTGCCATTTTTAAAGTCACGAAGGACACGAAGACGTTTGTTTTGGTCCAAATCACCATGAATTCCTTCTGCACGGAAGCCACGGATTTTCAAACCACGAGTCAATTCATCTACACGACGTTTTGTACGACCAAATACGATAGCAAGCTCAGGTTGTTCCACATCCATAAGACGAGTCATGGTATCAAATTTTTCTTGTTCTTTAACACGAATATAGTACTGGTCAACTAATTCTGTTGTCAATTCCTTAGCAGCAATCTTGACATGCTCAGGTTCTTTCATAAACTGAACACCGATACGTTTGATAGCATCTGGCATAGTTGCTGAGAAAAGTAAGGTTTGACGGCTTTCAGGGACACGGGAGATGATAGCTTCGATGTCTTCAAGGAAGCCCATGTTGAGCATTTCATCTGCTTCGTCAAGGATAAGAGTTTCAATATCTTGTAATTTCAAGGCCTTGCGTTTAATCAAGTCCAAAAGACGGCCTGGTGTTCCTACCACGATATGGGCACCAGATTTAAGAGCCTTAATTTGTTTTTCAATGCTTGATCCGCCATATACTGAACGGACTTTGACTCCCTTGCTACGACCAAAACGGAAGAGTTCTTCTTGACTTTGGACAGCAAGTTCACGTGTTGGAGCGATAACCAAAGCTTGAATGGTCGCTTCTTCTGTACGGATTTTTTCAAGGGTTGGCAAACCAAAGGCTGCAGTTTTTCCTGTACCAGTCTGAGCTTGACCGATAACATCCTTACCTTCAAGAGCCAAGGGAATAGTTTGTTCTTGGATAGGACTGGCTTCTACAAAACCAGCTTTTTCAATCTCTGCTAGCAAATCAGCAGACAAGTTTAATTCATTAAATTTCACGTTATTCTTCTTTCTAAAGGTGGTGCGAAGCCACCCTATAGGGCTTAGTTTATACTTTTCTTTTTATGACGTATTTTCATATACTGGATACAAAATCGTGTTGCTTCTTTTCCACAAAAGAAAAGTACTGTTTTCTTTGCAACCTATCTAGTATAACACAAGAGCGGGGCAAAAGATAGTAGAATCCTTAAGGAAAATCATGTAAACGATTTTCCACAAATATAAATACACCCTTATATAGCTAATTTCTCCCGTAGCAGAATTGTGCAAAAAGTGTTTTCTTATGCTAGAATGAAAAACGAATAGGAGGACTATAAATGTTAACATATGATTTAATCGTTATCGGATTTGGTAAAGCTGGTAAAACACTAGCAGGTAAATTGGCTTCAGCTGGCAAAAAAGTTGCCCTCGTTGAACGTAGCAAAGCTATGTACGGTGGAACTTGTATCAACATCGGTTGTATCCCAACTAAAACTTTGCTAGTTGTTGCTGAGAAAGATTTGTCTTTTGAAGAAGTCATTGCTACTAAAAACACTATCACTGGTCGCCTCAACGGTAAAAACTATGCGACTGTTGCTGGTACTGGCGTAGATATCTTTGATGCGGAAGCTCACTTCCTTTCAAATAAAGTCATCGAAATCCAAGCTGGTGATGAAAAACAAGAACTGACTGCTGAAACAATCGTTATCAACACTGGTGCTGTTTCAAACGTCTTGCCAATCCCTGGACTTGCTACAAGCAAAAACGTCTTTGACTCAACAGGTATCCAAAACTTGGACAAATTGCCTGAAAAACTTGGTGTACTTGGTGGCGGAAATATCGGTCTTGAATTTGCTGGTCTTTATAACAAACTTGGAAGCAAGGTTACAGTCCTAGATGCCTTGGATACTTTCCTACCTCGTGCAGAACCTTCCATTGCAGCTCTTGCTAAACAATACATGGAAGAAGACGGTATTGAATTGCTTCAAAATATCCGTACTACTGAAATCAAAAATGACGGTGACCAAGTCCTTGTCGTAACTGAAAACGAAACTTACCGTTTCGATGCCCTTCTCTACGCAACTGGACGCAAACCAAACGTAGAACCACTTCAACTTGAAAATACAGATATTGAACTTACTGAACGTGGCGCTATTAAAGTAGACAAACATTGTCAAACAAACGTTCCTGGTGTCTTTGCAGTTGGGGATGTCAACGGTGGTCTTCAATTTACTTACATTTCACTTGATGACTTCCGTGTTGTCTACAGCTACCTTGCTGGAGATGGCAGCTACACACTTGAAGACCGTCTCAATGTACCAAACACTATGTTCATCACACCTGCACTTTCACAAGTTGGTTTGACTGAAAACCAAGCAGCTGATTTGAAACTTCCATACGCTGTGAAAGAAATCCCTGTTGCAGCAATGCCTCGTGGTCACGTAAATGGAGACCTTCGTGGAGCTTTCAAAGCGGTTGTTAATACTGAAACAAAAGAAATTCTTGGAGCAAGCATCTTCTCAGAAGGTTCTCAAGAAATCATCAACATCATCACTGTTGCTATGGACAACAAGATTCCTTACACTTACTTCACAAAACAAATCTTCACCCACCCAACCTTGGCTGAGAACTTGAATGACTTGTTTGCGATTTAAGTTAAAGTCTCACCTTAACTGACAGCCCTCTTTGGGCTGTTTTTACTTCTGCGAATTTACTTCTGCGAAATCTCAAATCTGTCTTTTCCCTCTTTTATGATATAATAGAAACATGAAATTAAAAACTACTTTGGGCCTTCTTGCTGGGCGTTCTTCCCACTTCGTTTTAAGCCGTCTTGGCCGTGGAAGTACGCTCCCAGGAAAACTTGCCCTTCAATTTGATAAAGATATTTTACAAAACCTAGCTAAGAACTACGAGATTGTCGTGGTCACTGGAACCAATGGAAAAACCCTGACAACTGCCCTCACTGTCGGCATTTTAAAAGAGGTTTATGGTCAAGTTCTGACCAACCCAAGCGGTGCCAACATGATTACAGGGATTGCAACAACCTTCTTAACAGCCAAATCTTCTAAAACTGGGAAAAATATTGCCGTACTAGAAATTGACGAAGCCAGTCTATCTCGTATCTGTGACTATATCCAGCCAAGCCTTTTTGTCATCACTAATATCTTCCGTGACCAGATGGACCGCTATGGTGAGATTTACATAACTTATAAGATGATTTTGGATGCCATTCGTAAGGTGCCTACAGCTACTGTTCTTCTTAATGGAGACAGTCCGCTTTTCTACAAGCCAGCTATTCCAAATCCTGTTCAGTATTTTGGTTTTGACTTGGAAAAAGGGCCAGCCCAACTAGCTCACTACAATACAGAAGGGATTCTATGTCCTGACTGCCAAGGAATCCTCAAATATGAGCATAATACCTATGCAAACTTGGGTGCCTATATCTGTGAAGGTTGTGAATGTAAACGTCCTGAATTAGACTATCGCTTGACAGAATTGGTTGAGTTAACCAACAATCGATCTCGCTTTGTCATTGACGGCCAAGAGTACGGTATCCAAATCGGTGGACTCTACAATATCTACAACGCCCTTGCTGCGGTTGCCATCGCCCGTTTCCTCGGTGCAGATTCGCAACTCATCAAGCAGGGATTTGATAAGAGCCGTGCTGTCTTTGGACGCCAAGAAACCTTCCATATCGGTGATAAAGAATGCACCCTTGTCTTGATTAAAAATCCAGTTGGTGCCACCCAAGCTATCGAAATGATTAAACTAGCTCCTTATCCATTTAGCCTATCTGTCCTCCTCAATGCCAACTATGCAGACGGAATTGACACTAGCTGGATCTGGGATGCTGATTTTGAACAAATCACTGAGATGGACATCCCTGAAATCAACGCTGGCGGTGTTCGCCATTCTGAAATCGCACGTCGTCTACGAGTAACTGGCTATCCAGCTGATAAAATTACTGAAACAAGCAATCTGGAACAAGTTCTTAAGACCATTGAAAACCAAGACTGTAAGCATGCTTATATTCTAGCTACCTATACTGCTATGCTGGAATTCCGAGAACTGCTGGCTAGTCGTCAGATTGTTAGAAAGGAGATGAACTAATGGTTTATACTTCACTTTCCTCAAAAGCTGGCAATTACCTCTATCAGCTCAACATTGCCCACCTCTACGGAAATCTCATGAATACCTATGGGGACAATGGAAACATCCTCATGCTCAAGTATGTGGCTGAAAAGCTGGGGGCCCATGTGACGGTTGATATCGTTTCTCTCCATGATGACTTTGATGAAAACCACTATGATATCGCCTTTTTCGGCGGTGGGCAAGACTTTGAACAAAGTATCATTGCAGACGACCTACCTGCTAAAAAAGAGAGTATTGACAACTACATCCAAAATGACGGTGTGGTTCTGGCTATCTGCGGTGGTTTCCAACTATTGGGCCAATATTATGTTGAAGCTTCAGGGAGACGTATCGAAGGGCTCGGTGTCATGGGCCACTACACCCTCAACCAGACCAATAACCGTTTTATCGGTGACATCAAGATTCACAATGAAGATTTCAATGAAACCTACTATGGTTTTGAAAATCATCAGGGTCGTACCTTCCTCTCAGATGACCAAAAACCGCTGGGACAGGTTGTCTATGGAAATGGAAATAACGAAGAAAAGGTCGGCGAAGGGGTTCATTATAAGAATGTCTTTGGTTCCTATTTCCACGGACCTATCCTCTCTCGTAATGCCAATCTGGCCTATCGCCTAGTCACTACTGCTCTCAAGAAAAAGTACGGACAGGACATCCAACTCCCTGCCTATGAGGACATCCTCAGCCAAGAAATCGCTGAAGAATACAGAGACGTCAAAAGCAAGGCTGACTTTTCTTAAACAAAAGGAAATTATATCAAAGAACTCTGTTATCTTGTCGGAGTTCTTTTTGTCTATTCTTTTACCCTTCTCCCTTGCATTTTCTCTCATTTTTTGCCAAAATAGAGGGGTAGAAAGAAGGTAGCATATGTCTAAATTACAACAAATCGTAACATATCTTGAATCAGAAAAACTAGACGTCGCTGTCGTATCTGACCCCGTCACAATCAATTACCTCACTGGCTTTTACAGTGATCCCCATGAGCGCCAAATGTTCCTCTTTGTCCTAGTAGATCAGGAACCCCTCCTCTTTGTCCCAGCCCTTGAAGTGGAGCGTGCAAGCAGCACTGTCTCTTTCCCAGTTGTGGGCTATGTAGATTCTGAAAATCCATGGCAAAAAATGAAACATGCTCTTCCACAGCACGACTTCAAACGTGTCGCTGTTGAGTTTGACAATCTCATCTTGACCAAATACCATGGCTTGAAAACAGTCTTTGAGACTGCTGAGTTTGAAAACCTCACTCCTCGTATCCAACGCATGCGCCTCATCAAATCAGCTGATGAAGTGCAAAAAATGATGGTTGCAGGTCTTTATGCTGACAAGGCTGTCAATGTTGGTTTTGATAATATTTCTCTTGATAAGACTGAGACAGATATCATCGCCCAAATCGACTTTGCCATGAAACGTGAAGGCTATGAAATGAGCTTTGATACCATGGTCTTGACTGGTGATAACGCAGCAAATCCGCACGGCATTCCAGCAGCTAATAAGGTTGAAAATGACGCTCTTCTCCTCTTTGACCTTGGTGTTCTAGTAAACGGTTACGCATCAGACATGACTCGTACAGTCGCTGTCGGTAAACCAGACCAATTCAAGAAAGACATTTACAACTTGACTCTTGAAGCCCAACAAGCTGCTCTTGACTTTATCAAGCCGGGTGTGACTGCCCATGAAGTGGACCGCACTGCCCGTGAGGTCATCGAAAAAGCTGGTTACGGTGAATACTTCAACCACCGTCTCGGTCACGGTATCGGTATGGATGTCCACGAATTCCCATCTATCATGGAAGGAAACGACATGGTCATCGAAGAAGGCATGTGCTTCTCTGTTGAACCAGGTATCTATATTCCTGGTAAAGTCGGTGTTCGTATCGAAGACTGTGGTGTTGTTACCAAGGATGGCTTTGACCTCTTTACAAGCACCAGCAAAGACTTGCTTTATTTTGATTAATGGTATTATTTTATGTTAAATGATCTCTTTAAATTTGTAGATAATGTTACTAATGAAACTTCTAAAGTCGTAAATGATATCGTTAATGAATCTTCAAAGATTGTAAATAATATTGCAAATGAATCCTCAAAAGTTGTAAATGATATTGCAAATGAGACTGCAAAAGCCGTGAAAGTAGTTGTAGATGAAACTTCCAAAATAACGACCAATACTGTAGATGGAGCTGTTTGTGTTGCCAATAATACTATGACAGGAATTTCTAATTTTATAAGTGTACCTGGTAAAGTTGTAAATTTAATTTTTGAAATACACTCGTGGAATAATCAAGAACGTCTTGAAAAGAAACAAGACGAAGAACGTAGACAAACTTTATCCATTCAATTCCCTGAATTCTTAAATCAAGAAGAGTTTAATAGAATAATTCATGAAGAAGCTAATCAAATTATTCGAA
>NZ_CAJZDT010000002.1:0-38181 GCF_915066115.1 uncultured Streptococcus sp.
AGGAAGCTAGCCGCAGGCTGCTCAAAGCACAGCTTTTAGGTTGTAGATAAAGCTGACATAGTTTGAAGAGATTTTCGAAGAGTATAAAGCGTGTTCCCTAGCGAATATCTAGGTAATCCAAGACTAACTCACAGAACATCATATTAGCCCAAGAGAACCATTCGCGAGAGTAGAGAGTTGGGTCGTCCACGTGGAAGCTTTCATGCATGACACCTGTCCCCCCATCACAAACAACTAGCTGATCCAGCAAGAATTTCTTCTCTGCCTTATCACTTGTTGTCAAACCTTGGATAGAGAGGGCTATGGGCCAGATATAGCGATAGAAGGTATGAGAACTTCCGAGACCGCTAGCGTATTCTCCTTGGTAGAAGTATGGATTTTCAGGGCTCAGAATAGTGCGACGAGTAGCTTGGTAAACTTCATCATCGACCGAACAGTAGCCCAGATAAGGTGCAGCCAACAAACTTGGTACGTTTGGATCATCCATGATGCTGGCATTTCCTAGACCATCCACTTCAAAGGCATAAATCTTTTCGCCCTTGCTGTTGGTTGTGTAGGCGTAGTTTTCGATACCTTCTTGGATCTCCGCTTTGAGACGCTTAGCGTCTGTGATAACACTTTCGCTATCAGCTAGATTTGATGCTGCGAAGATCTCTTGCACATAACCCAAGACTACTACAGCAAACATATTGGACGGAATCAAGTAACTATACTGACAGCAGTCATCACTCGGACGAAAAGCTGACCAGGTCATGCCTGTCACTGCAAAATCAGGGCCAAAGCCATCATTTACCAAGGTATCTTCCTTGCGGTCCGTATCGCGGACAAAACGATAAGGAGAGTTATTATGGTCTTGTTCTACCGTCCAGAGATGGAGGATTTCCTTAGTCGCTGCGACAAAAGTCTCATCAAACTGACTAGTCTCGCCAGTCTCTTTCCAGAGGAGATAAGCCAACTGCAAAGGATAGCAAAGCGAGTCCACCTCGTACTTGCGTTCCCAAATCCAGCCATTCAGGTCTGTGTGGTCGGTCTCGTGGTGTCCCTTCCAGTTTTCCTCAATGTTGAAGGAATTGGCATAAGGATCCTTGAGTACCAAGGTCATCTGACGTTTGACCAAACCTGCAATGGTCTGACGCAGGAGGGCATCCCTTTTAGCCACATGCAGGTAGGGTCTGAGTTGGGCTGTCGAATCCCGAAGCCACATGGCAGGAATATCCCCAGTCAAGACAAAAGTTGAACCATCTTCTAGAATTTCAACCGTATTGTCCAAGGTATCTGTGTAGCAACGCTCGAAAACATCCACCCACTCTGGATGGTCCTTAGCCCGCTCTGCTACTTCATCTAGCCACTCTCTAACAATTTCTTTTGAATAAATCATCGTGCAGTATCCTCTTTCAAACAAGTTTCATTTTCAGTATATAGCTTTTGAGACAGAAAATACATACACAAATGATAGTCATTTTTCTACAAAATAGTTATCTTTGAAACTCCTTTTCTAAAGGCTATCTTTTTCTGATATAATGTAGAAAAACAGCTAAAGGAAAGACTATGAAACCACTACTTGAAACCATCGATACCCGCTTTGGTACTGCTAGCAAGCATGCCTTCTCTCGGGGAAATACCCTGCCATACACAGGCGTTCCTTTTGGGATGAATTACTTTGTGCCCCAGACCAGTGACCAGGATGGATCTTGGTTTTTTCGATCCACATCTGCCTATCTTTCAGGGGATTCGTTTAACCCACCAGCCCAGCCCTTGGATTGGGGACTACTCTTGGCTCCTTCTGACACCTGTCACAGGCCAGCTAGGCGGAGACAGCCTCTTCCATCGTCAGTCTTCCTACGATATGGATAAGTCCTCTTTCCAAGCTCATTATCTGAAGATTTTCTCCCTGCGCTATCAGATTGAAACCCAGCTCACACCTACTTGCTACGGCGCTTATATTCGTTTGGAGCAAAAGCAAGGCAAAGCCCTCTCCCTCTATCTTCACGCAGCAGATGAACTGACCGTGGAGCGAGTAGATAAGAGAAATCTTACCCTGCGACAAGAAGGAAAAACTGAGACCAACAAAAATCAACTGATACTCTTCACTACCTTGCAAATGAATACAGATATTCTTGCTGTCAGCCAAGAAAGCGAAGACTGGCGAATTGATCTGGCAGATAGCCATGCTGAGATTCAGCTAGCCACTTCTTTCATCTCTCCTTCTCAAGCTCTAATCAATCTACCTCAAGTAGATTTTGATAACTGTAAAGCAAGTGCCCAAGCGGATTGGGAAAATCTCCTCCATCGTTTTGACATTATAGAGACAGGAGAAGCTAACCGAACCTTCTTTGACCACTGTCTCTACAGACTCTTCCTCTTTCCTCAGACTTTTTATGAGGTTGATGAATCAGGGCAAGCCATCCATAAAGATCTGGCTACTGGAACTGTCAAGCCTGGTGTTCTCTTCAGTAACAATGGTTTCTGGGATACCTTCCGAACTACATTTCCCCTCTTTGCCCTTATCATACCTGAACACTACCACCGCTTCTTAGAAGGATTTCTCAATAACTACCGCGATACTGGTTTCCTTCCAAAATGGCTGGCTCCAGATGAACGGGGTATGATGCCAGGTACACTTTTAGACGGTATTATCGCAGATAGTGCCTGCAAGAACATGGCCCCTGACCTAGAAGAAGAACTCCTCCAAGCCATGCTTGAAACAGCCAGCAAGACCGACCCTCTCGGCATCAATGGCCGCCACGGACTAGCCCAATACCAAGAACTAGGCTACCTCTCTACAGACCACCACGAAAGCGTCAGCCATACCCTAGACTATGCCTATAGCGACTTTTGTATCGCCAGCTGTGCCAAAAAACTAGGGAAAACAGAAATCGCTGATACCTACATGGCTGCTTCACAAAATTACCGCCATCTATTTGACGCTAAGACAGGATACATGCGAGCGCGAGACAGCCAAGGCAACTTCCGCCCTGACTTCTCTCCTTATAGTTGGGGACGTGATTATGCCGAATGCTCTGCCATCCAAGCAACTTTAGGCGTCCTCCACGACATCCCAGACTTAATCCAACTTATGGGTGGAAAAGAAGCCTTTAGCAACTATCTTTTGAAAGTCTGTCAGGAGGCCCCCCTCTTTGAGACAACCGGCTATGGTTACGAGATTCACGAAATGAGCGAAATGGCTACTGCTCCTTTTGGACAAATAGCCATTTCCAACCAGCCGAGTTTCCACATTCCTTATCTATTCCGTTACAGCAACTACCCTGACTACACTGCCCTTCTCATCAAGACTCTCCGTCAGAAGGCCTTTCACCCAAGTTGGGAAGCCTATCCTGGCGATGAAGACAATGGCAGTCTCTCAGCCTGGTACATTTGGTCGGCTCTCGGATTTTATCCGACCTGTCCAGGCAAACCAAACTATGACCTCGGAATTCCTCTCTTTGACCATCTCCGAGTCTATCTTGCCAAAGAAGATAAATGGCTAGATATTTATGCTGAGCAAAACCACAGCCATTTTAACTTTGTAAAAGAATGCCGACTGGATAAGGTGCAAGTATCTAGCATTCAACATCAAGACCTCTTGAAAGCTGAGCAACTAACCTTTATACTTAGCTGGTTGCCAAGTCATCGCTAAATAATAAAAAATCTGCAATCCCCAAGGTTATCCACAAGTTGTGAATAACTATCCCAAACTGTGCTTAACTCTTTATTTACAGGAATTAAAACTACTTTATAATCCTAAAAAGTTACTAGATTGCTCATACCAATAAGAATTATCTCTAAAACAATCAGAAGTTATCCACACTTATCCACAACCTGTTAGTAACTTTTGTGAATCGTCTTGCTTAAGCTAAGACTTATCTCTCACGATCACTAAAAAAGAGCCTGACTCCAGGCTCTTTAGTCTATTATTTTTTCTCAGCACGGAGGGCTGACAAGATTTGTGTACGGATATCATCCACACCATTTGGTGTATTTGGTAAAAAGATAGTTTGATTTCCTTTAGAAGCAAAGGTATTCAAGGTATCCAAATATTGGTTGGTCAAGAGGATGGACATGATTTGCTCTTCTGTCATGCCAACATTGGCTTCCTTGAGTTCGGTTATAGACTCTGCCAATCCATCCACAATCGCCTTACGTTGTTGGGCAATCCCCACACCATGGAGGCGGTCTTTTTCTGCTTCGGCTTCAGCTGCAGTGACAATTTTAATCTTGTCAGCTTCCGCCAATTCTTGCGCTGCAACCCGCTTACGTTGCGCCGCATTGATTTCATTCATGGATTGCTTGACTTCTGCATCTGGTTCGACCTTGGTAATCAAGGTTTTCACAATAATGTAGCCGTAAGTGGTCATTTCTTCCGCTACTTGGTGCTGAACCTCAAGAGCAATCTCATCTTTTTTCTCAAACAATTCATCCAAAGTTAATTTGGGAACAGAAGAGCGAAGAGCGTCTTCGATATAAGATTTAATCTGAGATTCTGGACGCATAAGTTTATAGTAAGCATCTGTCACGCTCTGCTCATTAACACGGTACTGGGTCGCCACATTCATCATCACGAACACATTGTCCTTGGTCTTAGTCTCAACCACAATATCACTTTGCAACAAGCGCAACTGAATCCGCGCTGCAATCGAGTCAATCCCAAAAGGCAAGCGAATATGAATACCGCTATTGGCAACCTTTTGGTATTTCCCAAAGCGTTCAATAATCGCCACCGACTGCTGACGAACCACATAAACTGTACTCAGTGTGACTATCACCAATAGAAGCACACAAACCACCACAAAAATCATCAAAAATGTTGCCATTATCGTGACCTCCATCATTATTTTTCCTGTATTATAGCACATTTAAAGAAGGCTGTGCAGTTTTTACTGCGATTTTTCCTGAAATGTCAATAATTAGAGGTGAATTGTCACATTGTCGTCTGATTTCTTGCTAAACCAACTGGTAAAGAATTAGGTCTACCATGCTAGTTCTTTCTAACTCCGTTGATTATCAACATACTATCTAAACTTTACAAGTCGTGGACAAAGAAACGAAACAAGTAACGGTTAATCCCTTTAAAAGACTCACAAAAAACATCATTGAAGTGAACCGCACTCCAATAATTCAAGCATTAAGTGAGGTTGATGATCCAAATTTAATGTGGTATACTATTTTTGTCATCGGTTACCGATTACGTTCCTTACGGTTCGTGAGAGGAGGTGAAACTAATGAACCTTGCCCCAGAGCTCGTTCTTACTATTATAGCGGACGTCATAGCAGGAATTATCTTGTATTTCGTCTGCAAATGGCTAGATGGTAAGAAGTAGACCGAGTGACTAGCCTATCAACACCCGTTAAATCTCTAAGATACGTCAAAAAAGCCCTTAACTACTGGCATAGTTAGGGGCTTTGGTGTTCTAATGAACCTTGTCCGTTAAAATCATTCTAACATACAAGCCCCGATATTTCAAGAGTTTTATTTATTTTTTTAAAGCGCCTTATGTATCTGAAAGATCTATCATGAAGTTAGCCATCTAGTATCAAAAAACCGACTAGCTCCTATGAACTAGTCGGTTTCTCATCAATGCGCCAACATTTCTTGGGCGATTTCTTGGCCAGATAAATTATCTGGGTAGTAGGTTGGCCAGTTATCCATTTCTTCAAAGAGAGCTTCTTGGCTTGTACCTCCAAAGAAGATATGGAAATGTTCTGCCTTAACTGGGGCGATATTATGGTCACTAAACTGAACATACTTGAATTGTCCAGCGTCTGCATCTGTGGCTTCAAAGAGGAAGCGCACACCACGATTGCCTTTCTTGTAAGTCAAGATTTCCTTACCGACATACTTGTAAGTGTATTTCTTGCTTTGTCCACCCTGAACAAATTCCATAGTGTTATCAGTGATATTAATCTTAGTAACATCTGTCTGATAGCCTTTTGTATAGTAGGCCTTGTACTCAGCCTGAGTCATCTTACCAGTCAACTTAGCCTTGTAGTCAAAGACTTGGTCAAAAGTACCATCTTCAATGAAAGGATAAACTGATTGCCAATTACCTGCATAGTCACTCAAGGTGCGGTCCTTGACAGCTGCATCCTCAAAGTAACCATTTTGAACTGTCTTGGTATCCTCTGCCTTTTCAGGCTCAATTGCTGGGCCTTCTTGGTCTGTTGTTTGTTTCAAAGCCTTGAGGTTTTTCTCCATGATAGAGATGTAATTTTCTCCAGCCTTAGTGTCCTCTTCTGTCAGACTTTCTAAAGGATTGAGGACATCAGTTTTGACACCTGCCTCTTTTGAAAGTGTGTTAGCAAGGGCTTGTGAGGCATTTTCTTCAAAGTAAATATAGGCGATTTTATTTTTCTTGACGTACTCTGTCAATTCTGCCAGACGAGCAGCTGATGGCTCTGCATCTGGAGAGAGACCTGATATTGCGACTTGTTTGAGTCCATAGTCCAAGGCAAGATAATTAAAGGCTGCGTGCTGAGTCACAAAGCTCTTTTGTTTAGCTTGAGACAAGCCTTCTGCATAAGCCTTATCCAAGGCTTGCAATTTTTCGATATAGGCAGCAGCATTCTTTTCAAAGGTCTCTTTTTTATCAGGATAATCTGCTGACAAGCTATCACGGATGTGCTCTACAAGTTTAACGGCACGAACTGGTGATAACCAAACATGGGGATCGTACTCATGGTGATGGCCTTCTTCTCCATGGTCATGGTCTCCCTCTTCTTCCTCACCACCTGGCAAAAGCAACATATCGCCTGTCGCCTTGATGGTTTTGACCTTTTTCTTATCCAAAGTATCTAGCAATTTAGGGACCCATGTTTCCATGTTTTCATTTTCATAAACGAAGGTATCTGCGTCTTGGATTTTGGCAACTGCCTTGGCAGACGGTTCATATTCATGGGGTTCTGTACCAGCACCGATGAGGAGTTCTACATTAGCAGTATCTCCTGCGACTTGCTTGGTAAATTCATAGACAGGGTAAAAGGTTGTCACAATATTTAGTTTGCCATCTGCCTGCTTTTGATTAGAACAAGCCACTAAAAACAAGGCACATAGACTGGCGAACAATAAGCTAATTTTTTTCACGTTAGTCTCCTATTTGATAAAACGTCTTACTAAACTAATAAGTAAAAAGACAGTTACAAAAATAATGGTAATACTTGCACTTGCAGGTGTTTCTGCATAGTAGGAAATGTAAAGTCCTGCTACCATTCCCAAAAATCCAATAGCACTGGCAAGCAGCATAACCGATTTAAAGTTTTTACCCAGACGCAGGGCAATACTAGCTGGCAAGACCATAATGGTCGACACCAGAAGAGCTCCTGCTGCAGGAATCATAAGGGCAATAGCCACCCCTGTCACCATGTTAAAAAGAATAGACATGGTGCGAACTGGCAGACCATCCACAAAGGCCGTATCCTCATCAAAGGTCAAGATATACATTGGACGAAGGAAGAGGAAAGTCAAAATCAAGACAACCGCCGCAATGACAAAGAGGGAAATGACCTGTTCTTCACTAATAGTCACGATTGAACCAAAAAGATACTGGTCCAAACTCATTGAGCTAGAGCTTTTACCCTTGCTCATGACAATCAGAGAAACAGCCAGACCTGTTGACATGAGGATAGCTGTCCCGATTTCCATAAAGCTCTTGTAAACCGTACGGAGATACTCCAGGAAAACTGCCGCAATCAAGACAATGGCAATAGTGGAAATAGTCGGAGAAATCCCTAGTACCAGACCAAAGGCTACACCTGAAAGCGAGACGTGGCTGAGGGTATCACTCATCAAACTCTGACGGCGCAAGATAAGGAAGGTTCCAAGAACTGGCGAGAAAAGACTCATGGCAATAACAGCCAGAAAGGCACGTTGCATAAAGTCATAAGATAACAAACTAAGCATGGCCCACCTCCTGATCATTCTCATGAACGTTGAAACAACGCCATGGCGAGTCTTGGTTACGAACTAGATGAATATTGCGGTCCGCATAGTCCTTAACTTCTTCAGGGTCATGGGTAATCATTAAAACAGCCTTGCCATGATGATGGGCGCTGTGGTGCATGAGTTCGTAAAATTCATTTTTACTTCCTGCATCCATCCCCGTTGTTGGCTCATCTAGGATAAATACATCTGGGTCTGAAGCAAACATACGCGCGATCACCGCTCGCTGCTTTTGTCCCCCAGATAGAGAACCCAAGCGTTTGTCTCGGTGTTCCCACATCCCAACTGAGTCCAGACTAGCCTTGATATGCTCCTCATCATGAGCATTCAAGCGACGGAACCAACCTTTTCGCGGATAGCGACCCGACTTGACAAATTCATAAACCGTACTTGGAAAACCTGCATTAAAACTGGCAATCTGTTGAGGAAGGTAGGCTATTCTCAATTTCTTACCCTGCGTATTTGTCTTTGAAATGGTTACCTTACCAATGCGTGGTTGGAGAATTCCAAGACTGGCCTTAATCAGTGTCGTCTTAGCTGCCCCATTCTCCCCTGTCAAGGTAACAAATTCCCCACTATCAACACTATAATTGATATGTTCAAGAACAGGCTCCTTATCATAATAGAAGGATAAATCCTCTACCGTAATATATCTCATTATTTGATTTCTCCTACTAAAGCAGTCAAAAACCGCTGAATCACTTTTTGTTCATTTGGAGTAAACTGAGTCGCCACTTGTTCATAGGTTAAAAGTGTATGCTCATGGTGATGATGGTGCTCCTCAGCGATTGGACGAGCCAAATCAGTCAACTGATAAAAAATCACACGCGCATCCTTAGGATCTTTAGATGTTTCTAACATCCCTTCCTTGACCAAAGACTTAATGGCCTTGGTAACCGCCGCCTGACTGACATTGAGACGACGGGCCAATTCTGAATTTGTTAAAGATTCCTCCGACAAGAGCATGAGGATATGCTCCTGGGTATTGGTCAGGGCCACCTCGCTAGTGCAATGACCTATTAGAATTTCATGTTGGTTTTCCGCCTGCAAAATCACCTCATTCAAAAAGCCATCGATATCCTTCGCTAGCTGTCTCATATCTGACTCCTTTCCTTTTGGACTTCTCTTTTTTAAGAGAAAAATACTATTCTTTTAAATTTTATTTACCAGTTAATTATATCACAAGCAAAAAAAGAGTCAAGAAAAAACGTGAAAATAGGCTTCATTCTTGAACTCTTCTATATTATCTATTGAAATTCCTTGACATCTCCATCATAAGTCGCCCAATCTTTGCTGAAAAAGCGCTCATTCAGATGGTAAGTCGGAGCTGGTGTGGGATTGGATAGGAAAGGATCAACTGCCTTGTCAAAAGCCAACCAACCCAACCAACCAAGATGGATGGTATCCTTCATAAAGAAAGGCTCCCCGCCGTCCTTAGAAAAATCTGCTATATTGGTAAACCCTTGACTTTCTAACTGGTAGCGAATCTTCTGCACCGTTTGTTGGTACATATCCTCTCGTAGACCAGCATAGTCCATCCATTTTTTATTAACAGGCGGAATGATAAAAATCGGGTTTACCTTAGATTTAGAAAACTGGGTTAAGACCAGCTGCAGGTCATTATATTCTGGCGACTTAAGATAGGTAAAGCTTTTCTGAGAATCCTTTAATTTCTTCAAATCCTTCTTAATCTGCGTATTATAGAAATAATTCTCCATTCCCAGATCATTATTGGAAGTATTCTTTTCAGCATCTGCTTTAACAATATCTTCTATAGCTTGATAAGAAAACTGGTCTGGCAAGGTCTTTAAATACTTAACTACATGCTTATCATAATTGACATAGCCTCTAACTGAAAACTGACCAAAAAAGGAAGCTTGGCGTTCATTAAACCGAGCCAATAATTCAATCATTTCATTGTCTGCCGTCGACAATTCTTCTTTACTTGCCAACTTCTGAACCAGATCCTTCATAGCTACGTTTGGGAACTGCTGCAGTAAGCGAGTCGCTGCATATTGGCTAGCCTGATCTCCAGATTGATTTTCCAGAAAACTAGTCAACTGGTCTCCATTAAAATACTGCTGGAAGGCAGCTGGTTCATAGCCATTTTTACTGAACCACTGAGGTGAGATAACATACACAACTTGTTTATTCTCTAGCTGTGGCAACATCTGTTGCATTCCAAAATACTGGTTAAGCGATGCAGCTCCCCTCTGTCCTAAAAGATAAGGACGGTAGGAGCGATTGTATTTCTCAGCTAATACCGCAGGATGAGCACCGTCAAAACGAAGCCATTCACTAGAGCCAAAGAAGGGCACAAAACGCATATTTGGATCAGATAGTGCTCTGACTTTTTGACTTCGCTCCTTAAAACTATCGATAGTAGTAGCCACCGCTGAACGCTTTTCAGCTCCTAGATTATGATGCATCTCAGTAGGATAAAAGAAGATGAGCAGAAAAACCAACAAACCAGCTATCAAGACAGGTCCGAAGATCATCCATAAGCGTTTAAGCATTTTGTAGCTCCACAATACCAGCTATGATTTTATTAGCTGTATTCCAGTCGTCGCGACCAAACTCTGTTACAGGGACACGAATGTCAAAACGGTTCTCAATCTCCACAATCAACTCAACCGTTCCCATACTATCCAAGACACCTGCATCAAAAAGATCTTCATCCATCATGTCAGAAACATCTTCCATAAACAACTCATCAATAATTTCGATAACTTCTGATTTGATATCCATATTTTATTTCCTTTTATTTTTTAAACCATAAATCATTCAAAAATCCAGAAAAGATTAAGAATGACAGCATGACGACATGGAAGGTGATAACCATGCCAAGCAACTGAATCCAGCGATTCTCAGGTAGAGCAGGCTTCCCTGCTTTTTTCCGTTCCTTATTGAGTGTTTTTTTCTTACGAACCCAAGCGTCATTGATGACCAGCCCAATCCCATGAAAGAGTCCATAGGCGATATAGTACCAGGTCACACCGTGCCAAAATCCCATAATCAGCATATTTACAATGTAGGCCACACTTGAAGTTACATTGCGATTCTTAAAGACCTTCTTTCTGGTCAATACCATCACCATTCGCATAAAGACAAAGTCACGGAACCAGAAAGAAAGACTCATGTGCCAACGATTCCAAAATTCCTTTAAATCCCTTGATAAAAAAGGCTTGTTAAAGTTGATGGGACTACGGATTCCCATTAAGTTTGAGATAGCCAAGGCAAACATAGAGTAACCTGCAAAATCAAAGAAAAGCTCCAAACCAAAGGTATACATAACTGCCAAGGCATAGAGGTTAAAGAAGCCACCTGACTGCAGGGCTAGATTCTTCAGAGGAGGGAGTAAGGTCTCTCCTAAAACATGAGCTAGGATAAACTTGTACAAAAAGCCCCACATGATATAGCGAACAGATTCATCCAGCATATCCATCAACTCAGCTCGCTCAGGAATGGTCTGATAATTTTCATTAAATCGCTTAAAGCGATCGATTGGGCCACTTGAAAAGGTCGGCATGAAGAGAAGGAAACGGAGGAATTCCCAGAGGGAGAAATCCTTAATCACTCCATCTCTCAGCTCGATGATAATCCCAACCGAACGAAAGGTCAGGTAAGAAATTCCCAAAAAGCCAAGCAAAGACTGCGTTCCATTGATAGCTGGTTGCACCTTGACAAAGATAATCGGAAGGAGGGACAGAAAACTAACTAGGTAGAAGACCCACTTGCCATCCTTACTTTTTCGATAGTGCTTGTAGAAAAGCAAGAGCAATATTTCCCAGCACAGATAAATACCCAAGGCAGCCAATTGATTAGTCTTCCCACCTACCAGCATGGTAACGATAAAGAAGAGACTAACCAATACTTCATACCAGGCAAAGCGTTTCTTGAAAAAGAGACCAATAAAGATAGGCAAGGTGGCAGCAATCACATAGACAAAATACTGAGGATTGCCATATGGCTCTAAATGAGGAAGCTGTTGAAAGAACTCCATCATCTCTTATTCACCTCGTTAATCAATCCTTTGATGTCAATCTTTCCATTTGGAGTCAGTGGCAAACTGTCTCGATAAAGGAATTTAGATGGCATCATATAGGACATCATGATGTCTGCCAGGTCTTCCTTGATAGCCTTGGTAATATCGATATCACGTTCAAACTGCTCGCGCACACCATCTTTTAAGATGACATAGGCTAGCAGATTTTGTACCTTGTGGTCCTTGTTATAACGTGGAACTGCGACAGCCGACTCGATATAGCGAGACTTATTAAGGTTTTGAGAGACATCTTCTAACTCAATGCGGTAACCGTTGAACTTAATCTGGAAGTCCATGCGTCCACCGTAGAGAAGCAAGCCTTCATCTGTCATGGTTCCAACATCGCCTGTGTGATAGGCTGGTAGACCTTCAAACTCAAAGAAGGCTTCCGCTGTTTTTTCAGGATTGTTCATATAACCTTTTGAAACAGCTGGTCCTGATACAATGATTTCTCCCTGTTGACCATTTGGCAATTTATTGCCATTCTCATCAATGATAAAGGTTGGAGAATCCGCCTTGGTATAGCCGATTGGTAAGCGTTTGAGAGTCGCCAACATCTCGTCTGTCACGGCAACAGCTGATAGGGCTACTGTCGCTTCTGTTGGGCCGTAGGCATTGATAATACGGGCATGTGGGAAACGCTCACGCAGTTTTTGAGCCGTTTTAACCGTCAATTCTTCGCCATCAAAGTAGAAATGCGTGATTCCAGGCATTTTCTCACTATTAAAGTCTTCTGACAACATGGCCATATCCGCAAAAGAAGGGGTTGATGTCCAGATAGCGATTGGCAATGAAAAGATGGTCGCAAAGAGTTGCTTAAAGTCCTGAGTAATAGCCGAAGGAAGAGCGAAAAGTGTACCACCAAGTGCCAAGGTCGGAGCCCAGTACATGACAGACAGGTCAAAAGAATAAGGTGGCTGAGCCAGCATTTGCGGACGACTTGGCGTCGCAAATTCCTTATCCGTAATCATCCAGTTGGTAAAGCTGAGGAGATTATCATGGGAAATCTGCACTCCCTTTGGCTTACCAGTCGTACCAGAAGTGAAGATAATGTAGTAATTATCATCTCCCTTGACTGGATGCGTGATCTCATAGCTATTCCCTTGAGCAAAGGTTTCATGAACCTGAGCTAGATTCAACATCGGTGTAGAAACCTGCTCTAATGGGAAGTCTGAAACGGCAATAATCAAGCTTGGCTCAGCTACTTCTAAAATAGCCGAAACTCGCTCCAAGGCCGAATGGCTATCAATTGGAATGTAGGCATGTCCTGACTTAGTCAAGGCTACAAAAGTTGCCAACATTTCATATTCTTGGCCTCCAAAAACAACCACAGGAGACTTCTCAGGCAAGCCTAGTTGGTCAATGGCTGCAGCCAAACTATCCGAATCAGCCTTTAAATCTCCATAAGTGTGTTCCTGCCCCAAAACATTGTAGACAGGATAGCTAGGCTGTGTCTGAGTAAAATGCTCAATGGTTTCAATCATATCTACTATTGGTTTATTTGACACAATAGAATTCTCCTTCAGATTAAAATTCATTATAGATAAAGCTTCCTTGACCCTGACCAAGATAGCTAAAGAAGTAAAGCAGCCCTAGAAAGATAAAAAAATACAAGGCTGTTCGACCAAGAAAAAGGTACAATTCTTTTCTCTGTTTCATCAAGAAAAACCATTCATTTCTGTAATTTTTGCTAAATAAGATAGACTCTTACTATAGTATTTTTCTACCATTGTACCACTTTATAGGGTGATTTTTCAATTGTTTACCGCACATTCTCACTAGATTTCAGCTTATTTTAAGAATTATGCGGTTTTTATGCATATTTTAAAAGAAAAGAACCTGAAATTTTCATCTCAAGCTCTATCAACATAATTGTTTTCTAGATTAGAAAAGTGAGAATACAAGCACGGCCAAGGCTGCACCGAGGATAGGTCCCACAACAGGAATCCAGGCATAAGACCAGTCTCCGTCTCCCTTGTTTGAAATTGGAAGGATACTGTGCATGATACGAGGTCCAAGGTCACGAGCTGGATTCAAGGCAGAACCTGTTGTCCCACCTAATGATAGACCGATACCGACAATCAAAGTCCCCACTGCGAAGGTTCCGATTCCTGCTTGAAGGTCATAAAGTCCCAAGGCAAAGATTGTCAACACCAAAACAAAGGTTCCAAGGATTTCACTAATCAAGTTTGATACAGTATCTTTGATGGCCGGTCCAGTACTGAAGGTTGCTAGGATATTGCCTGCATTTTCTTCTGCCTCATAATGCGGTTTGAATTGCAACCAAACCAAAATCTGACCCAGCATAGCCCCTGCGAACTGGGCTAGGATATAAGGCAAAACGGAAGCCCAAGGCAAGTCACCTTTTAAAGCTACACCAATGGTCACAGCTGGGTTTAAATGAGCTGGACTAAGTTTGCCAGATACAAATGCTGCAACCGCAACTGCAATCCCCCAACCCATCGTAATCACAATCCAACCTGCATTGTTGCTCTTGGTTTTAGGAAGAACCACACCTGCTACAACACCATTTCCTAGAAGAATTAGGATTAAAGTCCCTAGAAATTCTCCAAATAATTCATTCATCATCTTTCTGTCTCCATTAAAAATAAGGGGCGGGCGGCAAGGAATGCTGCCCTCCACCTCTTTTATTTTTTCTTAATTTTTTAATTCTGCTAAATCGTTGTTAGCAAGAGCTGCTTCGACATCCGCACGGTAAGTTGCTTTCTCGTCTTCTGTCCAGTCATAGAATCGTCCCATTTCATCTAAAACTGGCTCAACGATGCTATCCAAACTATCACGCATAAAGAGCATGTGGTTGGTACGACGAAGAAGGAAGTCAACTGGGCTCAGAGCCAACTCATTGCGCATTGCATAGTGAAGTGACAAAGTATCCGCCAAACTGAGTCCTGGTGCTTGTTCCAAACTATGAGCAAGAGCAAAGACTTTCGGTGCATTTGAACCGTAGAGATTTGCGAGATAGTGAGCTTCCTTGCTATCCAAGCCACGTGACACTCCAAGTTGCGCAAAGGCTTCGATTTCTGAGTCCACATTTGCTGGGTTCAATTCCCCACCTGAAACAGGGTAAGTCTTAGAATTGATGAGTTTAAAGCTACGGTCAAATTCTGCTTTGAGGATGTCAACCACGCGCTCCATAGCTCCTTCAGCCATCTTACGGTAGTCTGTGATTTTACCACCAGCAAGGGTCAAGAGGCCATTGTCATCTCGGTCCAAGCTCGAACCACGTGAAACTGCAGATGGGTCCAAATGTTTCTCAGAGGTACTGCTTTCAAGCTTGCTGACAGCAGACTCAACATCTTCACGCGTTTTTTCTTTAGAGAGATAAGATTCAACAGTCGCAATCAAGTTGTTAAAGCTTTCATCACTGATGGTTCCGTTATTTCCTCCATTGTAGTCAGAAGCGCTATTGCCTGCGATCAATGGACGAAGACCTGCCCAGCTACTTTCGATATCATCAATGGTAATGTTTGCTTCTGGGAAGCGGTTGTTGACAATGCCAAGTAGATAATCTACATCTTCCTGAGTCACTTTTGGATGTTCCAAATCCCCTGTGTAGTCTGTATCCGTTGTACCAAAGTAAGTCTTGTTTTCACGCGGGAGAACAAAGACCATACGACCATCTCCCAAACCAGTGTCAAAGTAAACTGGCTGTGAAACCTTGATCTTGCTTGAGTCCACTACCAAGTGAACTCCCTTAGTTGGACGCATTTGTGAGAATTGGGTTCCCTTATTAGACAAGTTACGTACTTTATCACTCCAAGGACCTGTTGTGTTAATCACCAGACGGGCCTTGATTTCAAAGACTTGGTCTGTCAAGAGATCACGAGCTACAACACCTGTAATCTTGCCACTTTCGTCAAAGAGGAAGCCTTCTGCCTTCACGTGGTTAGCAATGAGGGCACCGTCTTGGTTGGCACGTTTGATATTTTCAATCACGAGACGCGCATCGTTGTTACGGAAGTCAAGGTAAACCCCACCTCCTACCAAGCCTTCTTTCTTCAAGTTTGGCTGGCGTTCCAAGACTTCTTCCTTACTCAAAACCTTGTTAGCAGCTGGCGTGTTGTTAACTCCTGCCAAAAGGTCGTACAAGTCCATGGCTACTTTAAGACGGAAGAGGCTAAAGGTCGCTCCATCTTCGTCGTAAACTGGTAAGAGCATTGGGTCTGGTTTCGGAATGTGGGGAGCGATTTGTTGAACTACAGCACGTTCAGAAACAGTGTCTGATACCACTTCTACGTCGAATTGTTTGAGGTAACGAAGACCACCGTGAACCAATTTTGTTGAACGGCTAGATGTTCCTTCTGCGAAGTCCTGCATTTCAATCAAACCAGTCTCAAGACCGCTAGCTGCCGCCTGCAAGGCTACACCAGCCCCTGTGATTCCTCCACCGATAATCAAGAGGTCCAGGGTACGTTCCTGCATTTTTTTAATTGATAATTCACGTGTTTTCTTTGAAAATTCCATATTTACACACTTTCTAACTAAGTCGCTTTATTCTTCCAGTATTAGTCGTCGATTTCCGCAAAGACTTGCGTTGCTTTCACAGCCTTCTTCCAGCCCTTGTAGAGTTGTTCCTTGCGCGATTCGTTCATAGATGGTTCAAAGAGTTCTCCTGTCTCGTTCAAGAGTTTCAACTCATCCAAGTCCTTCCAATAGCCTACTGACAAACCAGCTAGGAAGGCTGCTCCTAGAGCTGTTGTTTCCAAGTTTTTGGCGCGTGCGATATCGATTCCCAAAATGTCAGCTTGGAACTGCATGAGGAAATTGTTCATAGCTGCACCACCGTCTACTTTCAAGACTTGGATAGCTGTCTGAGCATCCACTTGCATGGTGTCGATGATGTCACGTACTTGATAAGCAATAGATTGCAAAGTCGCCTTGATAAAGTCTTCTTTACTTGTTCCACGAGTTAAGCCAAAGACAGAACCGCGAGCGTTTTGGTTCCAGTATGGAGCACCTAGACCTGTAAAGGCTGGAACGACATAAACTTCATCATTGTTGTGAGAATCACGGGCATATTTTTCAGATTCTGGTGAATTTTCAACCATGCGAAGTCCATCACGAAGCCACTGAATGGCGCTGCCTGCGATGAAGATTGAACCTTCCAAGGCATAGTAAACCTTGCCATTGATTCCGTAACCAATGGTTGTTAATAGGTTGTTCTCAGACAACTGCATCTCTTCACCAGTATTCATGATGATGAAAGAACCTGTTCCATAAGTATTCTTGACCATACCTGGTTCAAAGGCCAACTGTCCAAAGAGGGCTGCTTGTTGGTCCCCAGCCATACCTGAGATTGGCACTTCTCCACCGTAGAAATGGAATGGAGCTGTCTTACCATAGATTTCAGAGTTAGAACGAACTTCTGGCAACATAGCCTTTGGAATGTTGAGGATTTCCAAAATCTCATCATCCCATTTAAGTTCTTTAATGTTATAAAGCATGGTACGAGCTGCATTTGAGTAGTCCGTCACGTGAGCCGCACCGTCAGTCAATTTCCAAACCAACCAAGTATCGATGGTACCAAAGAGCAATTCCCCTTTTTCTGCTCGCTCTTGAGCACCTTCTACATGATCCAAAATCCAACGAACCTTGGTAGCAGAGAAGTAAGCATCGATGATCAAACCAGTCTTTTCATGGAATTTTTCCACATAACCTTGACTTTTTAGTTGTTCAGCCAAAGGAGCTGTCTGACGTGATTGCCAAACGATAGCATTGTAGATAGGGAGCCCTGTTTTCTTATCCCAGACGACAGTTGTTTCACGCTGGTTGGTAATCCCGATTGCTTCGATTTGATTTGGCTTGACACCACTTTCGATGAAAGCACCCGCAATAACTGACTGAACAGAGTTCCAAATTTCATTAGCATTGTGCTCTACCCAACCTGCCTGAGGGAAAATCTGGGTAAACTCTTTTTGACTCGAGCTAACTTTTTCTCCTTTTTTGTTGAAAATAATGGCACGAGAACTTGTAGTTCCCTGGTCAATGGCCATAATGTATTTTTCTTGTGACATGTGCTGTCCTCCTGATAAAGATCTTGAGGATGTTTCCTCTTTACACTAACTAGTATACAAAATAAAGCGCTTTCTTATTCATCAACTTTTTTTAATTTTTTAAAAAATGTGAGTAGATTGTGTGAATTTCACAAAAAAGACCTGGAACAACCAAGCCTTTTAAGTGAATAATAACTGACGAATCGCTGCCAAATCTTCCAAATCCAAGTCGTTTTTTAAATAATAAACTGGAGTCTGTTCCTTCTTATGAATCGGGTTATTGGTAACCAGCAAATCATAATGTCGAGTTCGGTCATAGGCTTCAATGGTAATAAAACGATTGTATTCCAAATACCGTTTCAAAATGGCTGCCATCCTTGAAAAGACAAGAAAACCTGATGTCAAATCCAAACCAATCCGCATATGCTGGCCACCATTTTCAGCCATATATTCAATTAACTGGAGCCATTCCCAGAGAATTTTCTTATCCAAATCCGTCCCCTGCTGAAAGGCAGGCAAGGCATGAAAAATCTCCTCTGCCGTTCCCCTAAAATCATGTTCCATCAAAAAATAAGGATGACGATTCTCCAACTGGTACTTGTAGCGGTCCTGTAAAATATAGCCCTTATAGAGATAGACTTGAGCACAAAGCTGACTGAGTTCATAGGTAACGTGATCCTCTGTATAATCACCCAGCAACTCCTCCTTCTTCATTTCTTGAATCAACTGTGTCAGCAAATCGGCCAACTGCCCTCCAAAACCAAGGATATATTCCATAGTATGAAGAGGAAGAATGCGATGAGATAGGAGGAAAGAGAAGAAAATCATCATCTCCCCATCCTCAGTTCCTAGAGGAAGGTGTTGTCCAGCGCAAAAGGACGGAGCCTTTCGATGCAAACGAAGGTAGAAAATATTGTCAAAATACCCTCGCATTTTCTCTTCTATGACTTGAAACTGACAGGCATTGACCCGAAGACGCTGTTGACTGATATGAGTCCAGAGAACCAAGTCCAATTTCTGACCCGAAGACAAACTTGCACCGCAGATTTCTTCTAAAGTAGCAATCTCCTGTTTTCTCTCTGGTTTCTGCATGTGACCTTCCCATTCCTGACTCGACCAGACCTTGCGGAAAAGACAGAAATAGAAATAGCGAATCTGATGCTCTGGACCTCGCCAACGTCCATTTTGGATGGATAAGTCAAATTCTGACAAAATCTGATTCAAACTAGCTAAGTGGCGACCAAGCGTAGCCTCGCTAATCATCAATTCTTGAGCCAGCTGATGGGCTAAAAACTGTTGGTGGTAGAGAAGATAGACCAAAATCTGGTATTTAACAGCATTCTCCAAAAACAGGCTCCGAATATCTCTCCCCTTGGTAGCTGCACCGATCGACAGGCGCAGATTTTCATCTTCTAAGGAGATATTCAGCTCTAAGCCACTGTTCAAAGCCTTGTCATTGAGTAGGGTGACATATTTGGTTAGGGTTGCTTTTGAAAATCCTGTTTCCTCCATTACAGCCTTGACGGTCGTCTGAGACTCTTGTAATAGAAAGGAAAGGATTGAAAATTGGCCAGATTCAGCCTTTTCCATCAAATCTCCTAAATACATTTGTTACCCCTTTCATTTTCTACCTTAAGCATAGCATAAATCTTACAAATGCTGAAATAATCTGTTTCTCTTTTTATTTTCATGCTAATTTCCCAGTCCATTATCCTGAAAATCAGCAAACACACGGCTCCCCCTTTGGGCATTTTTATGCTAAAATAGTAGCTATGGATAAAATTATTAAAACTATATCAGAAAGCGGAGCCTTTCGTGCATTTGTCCTTGATAGCACAGAAACCGTCCGCACTGCTCAAGAAAAACACCAAACCCAAGCTAGCTCAACTGTAGCGCTTGGTCGAACTCTTATCGCTAGCCAGATTCTCGCAGCCAATGAAAAAGGAAATACCAAACTAACCGTTAAGGTGCTGGGCTCTAGCTCTCTAGGCGCTATCATCACCGTCGCTGATACCAAGGGTAACGTCAAAGGCTACGTTCAAAATCCTGGTGTTGACATCAAAAAGACTGCGACTGGTGAAGTTCTAGTCGGACCTTTTGTTGGAAATGGTCAATTTCTCGTTATCACAGACTACGGTACTGGAAATCCCTACAACTCTATGACTCCCCTTATCTCTGGGGAAATTGGTGAAGACCTTGCCTTTTACCTGACTGAAAGCCAACAAACGCCTTCAGCAGTCGGCCTCAATGTCCTTTTGGACGAGGAAGACAAAGTCAAGGTTGCAGGCGGTTTCCTAGTTCAAGTCTTGCCAGGAGCCAAGGAAGAAGAGATTGTTCGCTTTGAAAAACGCATCCAAGAAATGCCAGCTATCTCAACCCTTCTGGAAAGCGACGACCATATCGAAGCCCTCCTTAAGGCTATCTACGGTGACGAGGCCTACAAGCGTCTCTCTGAAGAAGAAATCCGTTTCCAATGTGACTGTAGCCATGAACGCTTTATGAACGCTCTTGCCAGCCTTCCAAGCTCAGACTTACAGGAAATGAAAGAGGAAGACCACGGGGCAGAAATCACTTGTCAATTCTGCCAAACAACTTATAACTTTGATGAAAACGACCTGGAGGAACTCATTTGTGACAAATCTTAATACACCCTTTATGATTGGCAATGTTGAGATTCCCAATCGTACCGTTTTAGCACCTATGGCCGGCGTGACCAACTCAGCCTTTCGTACCATCGCAAAAGAACTCGGAGCTGGACTCGTTGTCATGGAAATGGTCTCTGACAAGGGAATCCAATACAACAACGAAAAAACCCTGCACATGCTTCATATCGATGAGGGCGAAAACCCTGTCTCTATCCAACTTTTTGGTAGCGATGAAGACAGCCTAGCGCGCGCAGCAGAATTCATCCAAGAAAACACTAAGACCGATATCGTCGATATCAATATGGGCTGCCCTGTTAACAAAATCGTGAAGAACGAAGCTGGCGCTATGTGGCTCAAGGACCCAGACAAGATTTACTCTATCATCAACAAGGTCCAATCTGTCCTTGATATACCCCTTACTGTCAAAATGCGTACAGGCTGGGCTGATCCATCTCTGGCAGTAGAAAATGCCCTCGCTGCTGAAGCTGCGGGTGTTTCTGCCCTTGCTATGCATGGCCGTACCCGCGAACAAATGTATACAGGTCATGCAGACCTTGAGACCCTTCACAAGGTCGCTCAAGCACTGACAAAAATTCCATTCATCGCTAACGGTGACATCCGTACGGTCCAAGAAGCCAAACAACGTATCGAAGAAGTCGGTGCTGACGCAGTCATGATTGGCCGCGCTGCCATGGGGAATCCTTACCTCTTCAACCAAATCAACCACTACTTTGAAACAGGAGAAATCCTGCCTGATTTGACCTTTGAGGACAAGATGAAAATCGCCTACGAACACTTGAAACGCTTGATTAACCTCAAAGGGGAAAATGTCGCAGTTCGTGAGTTCCGTGGACTCGCTCCTCACTACCTCCGTGGAACATCTGGCGCTGCCAAACTCCGTGGAGCCATTTCACAAGCTAGCACCCTAGCAGAGATTGAGGCTCTCTTACAATTAGATAAAGCTTAATTTGAGAAAACCCGTAAACTTATATGAGTTACGGGTTTTCTTTGATTAGTGGAAAAATTGAGACACTGAATCTTATTATTGAGCCAAAGAAACACTAGCCACCTTGCCATCTGCACCTGTGGTAATTTGAACGGTCTTTCCTCCACCGATTGTAGCATTATACTTGCCATCATCAAGTGTGTAAGAGTAGCCTCTGATAGAATAGTTTTCTTTCTTTCCATCTGCAGTTTCTACTGTAAATTGGCCTCCTGATGAAACTGTAATAGTTTCGCCATTCGCTCCCTTCCAGTTGCCTGCAGCTGCTGAGAAATCACCATCGACCATGGTTAAAACACCCTTGTAGCGTTTGTTGTGTTCTGCTTGCTTGTCTTGAAGTTTGCGGTCAGTTGTTGGATCATAGCCTGACTGGTTAGACTGAGCTTGAGAACCTTGCTGAGTTGAAGGAGCTTGAGTAGCAGTTTGTTGACTCGCTGCCTGTTGATTAGACACTTCTTGGCCTTGTCTTTGCTCTGGTGCAGGTGTCGCTTGTGATGGTGTCGCAGTTGCTGCAGACTGGTCAGTAGATGATTTGGCCTTTTCAGATGAAGCTGAACTTGAGGACTTCTGAGTCTTGCTTTCTTTGCTAGAAGAAGCTGCTTTAGAACTTGATGATTGGCTTGTCTTAACAGAACTGCTTGCTTGAGTTGTTTCCTTTTTATTTCCACAAGCTCCTAATAGCAAGGTAGAAGCCAATACAGTTGCTGCCATCAATTTGATATAGGTTTTCTTTTTCATTTTTCTACTCCTTTGTAATGTTTTAGAAATATAAAGAAATCTTTTTGTAATATAATTGTAACATTGGGATTTAAATATGTCAACAATTTCTCTAAACTATTTTAAAAATCTTAAATACTTTAGATACATTTACTCCTCCTACTCTTCTATTCGTAATAAAACAGAAAAACAGGAGATTTTCCTATTAAAAATTTGAATTTGTTTTGTGTAATCGCTTAAAACTTTAAGTACAAAGGAATATAATAACATTGAAATAGAATATAGGAGGTGCATTCTTATGCTAAATAAGTATTACAAGTATCTTCCTTGGTTGATTTTGGGAGCTTTCTGGTCTTATCAGTCCGCAATTCGCTACGCTCAGACTACATTTGATGTCTTCTATCTGACGACAGTCTTTATGATTTTCTATATAGCTTTGTTATTCCTACACGAAAAATATCTCAAGTATCGATACAAAGACTTCTTTACGCACCTGTTGAGCAATTCTAAGAAAGATAGCCACCCATAAAAGCAGTCACAACACAAAACCATCTCATGATGGTACATAAAGAGGTCAGGAACTTTGTCCCGACCTCGTTTTTTATTTCAATCGATAGGTTTTTCTTGGTTTCTTTTTGGGCACTCGTTTGAGTCCGACTTCTTCTACATATTCTCCGTATTTTACAAGAAAATTATTGCTGACGATTGGTCGACCGGGGTTGATGAGATTGACCAGTTCAGTCCCCTCGTAGACAGTGAACTCCTCCTCCAGCAGATAAAGGAAGGTCGGATTCCAGTCGAGACGGCCTTGAATTCGTTTGATTGATTCTTGGATAATGGCATAATGGTCAAAAGCGAAGGCTTGCTCCTCCAACTCTACTCCCTCTAAAAAGCACTTGCCTGTCTGGAAATCGACATCTACGAAAACGACATCCTTGGCATCGTCTCCTGCTTGAGCAAGTTCTAATGCACGACTAGGCAGATAAACCAAGTGGGCAATGGTCACTGTCCAGCCCCTTGGGTCACGCCCGGGAGTCGATACGGTCATCAATTGCTCGATTTTTTCCAAAGGAAGATCGAGATTGACTTCTTCTCTCACCTCACGCTGACAGGCATGCGCAGCATCTTCGCCCTTGTCCATAAATCCTCCAACCAGAGCCAAACAATTTTGATAAGGGTGAGCCTTGCGACGAATTAATAAGAGCTTGATCTTTCCTTCGACAAAGCAGTAGGCTACCATATCCACCGTCACACTTGGTTTTTCGTATTGAGGGAGTTCCTGCTTGTAGTACCAGTCTAAAAACTCTTCCTGACTTGCATGAACTTCAAAAAATTCTTTTTCCGTCATCCCTGCTGGAATCATCGTGTCCGCCATTTTATGCCTCCTTACGAACTGCCTTGGTCCATTGGTACCAACCTACTAGACTATTGAGTGTGTAAACCCAGTACATCCCTTGGATATGGATATTTTCACCCCACCAGAGGTAGATACTAAAAAGATTGGTTGCAATCCAGAAAATCCATTGCTCACGGTAGAGACGTGTCATCAAGAGCTGACCTACACCATTAGTCGCATCGGTAACACTATCACGGAAAGGGCGAGCACTATGGATACTTTTGTATGCCAAGCCCATACCAATCCAAATGATAGCAGTCAAAGCCAAGTACTTGAGCCAGTCAAGCACAGATAATTTCTTAGCTTCAAAGTGAGATTCTTCTACTTTTCCTTGGTCATTGATACGATTGGACAGCCAAGCATAGAGACCAATCGGCTGCATGACAAAGAAGTAAACGGTCGTCAAAACTTCGCCATAAAAAGTTGCATTCATGGCCAAAATCAGATAGATAGCTGAGTTAATAGCCCCAAAAAGATAATTGCTTGCACGCCCTTCTGCTACCAAGATAACACAGACAATCCCAGTCCAAGATGCAAACAAGCTAAGCCAGTCATGACTTTCCGTATTTTGCGTGAATTCCAAGATCAAGGGAACACTTGACAAGGCAATGAGATACAACCACTGGAAAAGACTGCGACCAACAAAGAGATCTTTCCAGAGCAAGCACATGGTTCCTGCAAAACCAATCTTGCGAGCTTCTGCATGGACATTTTTAAAGTTTTCGATAAATTGTGTGATTTTTTTAGTTAGTTTTTTCATATTGTTCTCCTAATCCGCTTGGTAAATGGCGTCAATAGCTACTTTCGCTGCTTCATAATTTCCTAGGTAATCCTCCGCTAGATAAACTAAAGGAATGTTGGTTAAATATCGCTCTCTCATCTGGTCCAAATGCTGGGAAAAACTGTGACGAATATGATCCTCTGCCATAGTCATATCTCTAAATCCGTCATTGACATAGGAACCGACAGGTTGCACAAAGAGAATCAGGTCCCATTTTTCCTTAGCCAAGATCGAGGCAAAGAGATTATCAAAAGTCTCTCCTGATAAATCCCCTTGGTCCTCAGTCTCCATGTAATAATCATAATAGCCCTTAGTCACCAAGGAGTTGGTATCGGCTATCACCAGTCCCCTATTGGCATTACTGTCAATTAACTTAGAGGTCTGGTCATACTGCCCCAACAGGAGATAATAATAATCCTTTGGAGTCAATTCATCGTCGCGGACATTGTTTTTGATCTGGTACTCACGTGCGTATTCCAAGCTGACTGGTGCATCGTAATACCTAGCCAAATCCTTGGCTAGAGTGGTCTTCCCATTGCTGGCACTTCCCATAATCAACACTTTCTTTGTAAACTGACGACGGAAGGGTTGAGCGATATATTTCCAATATTTGCTTGGATTTTCTCGAATCATGGTCGCTGAGATACCAAATTTTCTTTCTTGCAAAACAGTCTCAAAACCACGATTTGATAATTCTTTCTGGTAGTCTGCTTCTCCCACAAAGAAAATTAGTTCTTGCTGGATTTCATCATAGGAAATCTCCACTAACATTTGGTCCAACCACTCCTGCCAGCCCATAGGGTAACGGGGAAGATTGGTCTCATCTAACTTGCAAACGGAGGTCAACTCGTCATCACAAAAGGCCTCTCGGATATAGCGAAATCTTTTTTGAAGCGTTAAGCCTATCTGCTCCCCTCTATCTCCCTCATAGCCTGAAACGACAATCCAGACCCGGTCACACTGCCGCTTCGCTCGCTGAATCAGATCGATATGACCTTGATGAAGCGGAGCAAAGGTTCCAAATACCACTGCTGTTTTCTTTTTCATAAACCTATTACCTTTTTATAATTTTTGATATTTTTAATCTATGTTTTTATTATAAACTATATTTTTGTTTTGTCAATAGTTTTTTATCATTTTTTATAAAAAAGTAGCAAAAAAGAACCAGGATTACTCCTGACTCTCCATTTTTAAGCAATATCAAATTTTAACTGACCTGCTTTGACACCAATCTTGAGAGTCTTGCCTGCCACTAATTCTCCCTTAAGAAGAAGTTCTGCCAACTTGTCTTCCACTTCTGTTTGCAGGGTTCTGCGAAGTGGACGAGCTCCCATCTCTGGGTCATATCCTTGATTTGCCAACAATTTCAGTGCGGAAGCTTGTAATTTCAAGTCAATGCCTTTTTCAGCCAAACTTGCCACTAAAGGTTTGACCATAATCTTCACCACTTCCTGCATATGGTCGCTAGATAAGCTATGGAAGACCACCTTTTCATCAATACGGTTGATAAACTCCGGCCTATAAGCTTTTTTCAGCTCTTCAAACATGCGTTTCTCCATATTCTCCTGGTCAAAACGAATGTCCTTGGCCCCAAAACCAACAGTCTTGTCATCACGAAGGGCTGTCGCACCAAGGTTTGAAGTCATGATGATAATGGTATTTGAAAAATCAACCTTGCGACCCTTGCTATCGGTCAAGACACCATCATCCAAGACTTGCAAGAGGACATTAAAGATGTCTGGGTGTGCTTTTTCTACCTCGTCAAAAAGTAGAACGGAATAGGGTTTGTTGCGAACTTTCTCGGTCAACTCCCCACCTTCTTCATAACCTACATAGCCCGGAGGAGCTCCATTGAGACGGCTGGCAGCGAATTTCTCCATATACTCACTCATATCAAAACGGATAAGGGCTGATTCGTCATCAAAGAGAACTTCTGCTAGAGCCTTAGCCAATTCGGTCTTACCGACACCTGTAGGCCCTAAGAACATAAAGGAACCAATCGGACGCTTATGACTGCGAATCCCTGACTGATTGCGGCGAATGGCACGGCTAATGCTTGAAACTGCTTGATCTTGACCGATGACACGTTTGTGCAATTCAGCTTCCAGATTCAGGTATTTCTTAGCGTCAGTCTGAGTCAGTTTTTGGACTGGAATACCTGACAAACGACTCAAGGTAGTCAAAATATCAGACTCTGTCACCAAGTCTTTATAGACAGGCACTTCCTCTTCTTTAGCAATTAGTTGAGAAACTTGTTTCCACTTACCATCCATCAAGGCCTTGTCAGCTGGACTCAAGCCAGAATCGTCTGGTTTCACATGCTTAGCCTTATTTTGCACTGTTGCTGCCGCTTCATCCAAAAGATCGATAGCAGAGTCTGGCAAATGACGACTGGTTAAATAACGATGGGCCATCTTAACAGCTGTTTCAACCGCTTCATCTGTGATTTGCACACGGTGATGTTTCTCATAAGTCGCCTTCAAACCTTGCAAAATTGTCATGCTGTCTGCCACACTTGGTTCTTCAATCGTTACTTTGGCGAAACGACGAGAAAGGGCCGCATCTTTTTCGATGTGTTTTTGATATTCTTCCTGAGTGGTCGCACCAACCGTTCTCAAGGTGCCACGCGCCAAGGCTGGCTTCAAGATATTGGCCGCATCCAGAGTTGAGTCAATTCCACTACCAGAACCCATGATAGTATGAAGTTCGTCGATAAAGAGAATCACTTGGCCATTTTCTTCAATATCCTTAATGATATTATTCATGCGTTCTTCGAAGTCACCACGGAAGCGTGTCCCTGCAACAACATTCATCAAATCAAGCTCTAACACGCGCATCTTAGCCATTTCCGCAGGCACATCACCACTGGCAATACGCTGAGCAAGACCAAGCGCCAGAGCTGTTTTCCCGACACCAGCATCCCCAACCAAGACAGGATTATTCTTTGTCTTCCGACTCAAGATTTGAATCATACGCGAGATTTCCTTGTCCCGACCGATGACTGGTTCTAACTTGCCAGAACGCGCTTGCTCTGTCAAATCATGCGTATAGTCCTCGAGACCACCACTCGGAGTCTGGGGCATGCCCATCATATTGGCCATAGAATTTTGCTTATCAGCTACTGTACGATGGCGTTGGCGTAGAGCCTTGAGGTCTTCACGAGTCCAGCCTGCACGTTCTTCTAGATTTCGACGTAGGGCAGCAATCTTGACCTGATCTTTCTTGTCTTCATAAGAAAAACCAGCCCTTTCCAAGATACGAGTCGCCAAGGCATTGCCATCATGCAAAATCGCATAAAGGAGGTGCTCTGTCCCTAGCACCTTAGCATGGACCACTGACGCTACATATTCTGCTTCATCAAAGAGAACCTGCAAACGATGGGAGAACGGCAATTCCGTATAGATTTCATCCTGGCTATAGTCCGTTTCAGTCAGTTCCAAAGCGACTTCTTCTAAACGGTCTATCTCATATGGATAATCATTTAAAGTTGCCCCTGCCACACTATAACTGTGATTGGACATGGCAATCAACAAATGCCATGACTCTAGATAACGAGCTCCAAAATGGCCAGCAACCATGTAGGCACTTTCGATACATTCATTCAATGCTTTTGAATAGTTCATCTTACTTCCCTTTTCTATCTACCTCTTGTATGACCTGTCGTAGCATATTAGCACGAAGGACTGGAGCTTCTTCTCCTAAAACGCGATCCAAAGATACTGATACTAGCAAATTCATCTCCTGCTTGGTCATCAATTCCTGCTCAACCAAAAGTTGCAGAATATCCTCATAAATTTCTTGACTAACTCGCTCACCAATCGAGTAAAGCAAATCGCGGAGCATTTCATGATGACTGGAAAACTCAATCCGTCCTATGCGAATGTAGCCTCCGCCACCACGCTTACTTTCAACCAAGTAGCCTCTACTTTCCGTAAAGCGTGTCTTGATCACATAGTTAATCTGACTAGGAACAACCTGAAAGGTATCTGCCAACTGACTCCGTTGCAACTCCACGATACCAGATTGATCTAAAATCGCCTTGATGTAGGCCTCAATATGATCCGATGTATTTTTAAATCTCATTACAAACCCACCTCTCTCTTTAAACCTTGACTATCTTTGACTATTATACCGAAATTTTCTCATTTTTAAAAGAAAAAGGGCGCTGGTAAAGGATAATCTTCACCAACTCCCTATTTTTTTACTTATCTAAGCCTAATTCTGCCAAGATTTGACGTTTATAGGCAATCTTTTGGACTTCCTTGTCCTCGTTTCCAGACCAATCTAGTTTAATTTCTGAAACAATCTGCCCAGGGCGGTTTTTCAGAATATAGATGCGGTCGCTGAGATTAAGGGCCTCTTCGATACTATGCGTGATGATCAAGGTCGTTAGCTGTAACTGTTTGTGAATCTCAAGGTACCAAGCGTGGAGTTCCATCTTAGTCATCTCATCCAAGGCACTGAAAGCCTCATCCAAGAGAAAGAGTTTGTGCCCAAAAAGATAGGTACGAAGTAAGGCCACACGTTGGCGCATTCCACCACTCAGTTCATGAGGATATTTATCCCTTACAGCTGTCAACTGGAAGGTCGCAAGAATTTCATCTGCGCGAGCAATGGCTTCCGCCTTGTCCACTTTTTGAATCAAGAGGGGAAGAATGATATTACCAATCACCGTCTTGTGCTCCAAGAGCAAATCCTTTTGCAACATATAACTCACGCGCCCCTTGGGATTTTCCTCGCCGTCAAGGACAATTCTCCCAGACTGGACTTCTAAAATCCCAGCAATTAGATTAAAGAGGGTGGTCTTTCCAACACCACTTGGACCTAGGATAGAAACCACTTCACCTGAAGTCACCTGCAGGTTGATATCCTCTAAAATCCTCTCCTGACCATAGGCATAGCTTACGTGTTCTAGTCTAATTTCTGTCATTATTTCACAAATTCGTTGGTGAAGCCTTTGTCTGTCAAGTCTTCTTTAAGGATACCATTTTCTTTGTCCCATTTATAGAAGGCATTCCAGCGAGCTGCATCAAATTGACCCCATTTTTCCTTGTCGCTTGCGTATTCTTTTGACAAGTATTTTTGAGATTCGATGACAAAGTCACGTTTTTCCTGAAGTTCAGGTGCATTCTTAATGAGGATATCTGCTGCTTCCTCTGGATGCTCCATAGCATATTGGTAACCTTTTTTGATAGCTTGGATGACTTTACGAGCTTCTTCTTTATTGTCTTTCAGATAGTCGTTGTTTGCGATGATAACTGGTGAGTAGTAGTCAAACTCCTTGACGTAGTCTTTCAAATACATGAAGTTAGCCTCTACTCCTTGAGATTTTGCAAGGATACCATCCCAACCGTAGTAAATCCAAGCAGTGTCAAAAACTCCATTGGCAATCGGTGTGATTGAGTTTGAATCGTTGTTTGGTACTTTTTCAACCTTCTCAAAGTCTCCACCTTGTGATTCTACCAAGGTCTTCAACATAGCAAGTTCAGTTGGGTCATTCCAAGTTCCGTATTTCTTACCAACCAAGTCCTTTGGACTGCTTACATTGTCAGATTTACGAGAAATGATTCCTGATGTATTGTGCTCTACGATAGCTGCAACGGCAGTAATTCCTGCACCTTTTTCTAACTTCTTAGCCATGTAGTCTTGGAAATACACTGCAAATGGCGCCTTACCATTAATGACTAAGTCAGAAGAACTTTCTTCTGGTGGCAATTTCAAATCAACATCCACTCCAGCTTCTTTGAAATAACCTTTTTCCTTGGCAACATAAAGTCCTGTGTGGTTAGTATTTGGAGTCCAGTCTAGGATAAAGTCAATCTTCTTGAGTTCTGCTTCTTTGTTATCCTTGGAAGCAGTTCCTTGACCACAGGCCACAAGTACAACAGCTACAAGAGCTGTCACAAGCGTTAAAAACACTTTCCATGTTTTTTTCATTTTGATTTCCTCTTTTCTTTTTTGAAACATCCTTATTCTACGAACGTTTCCATTTAATAACATATTTTTCACTAATATCGACCAATTTCATACCAAGAAGGCTGATAATCGATACCAGAATAATAATGGCAAACATGGTATCATACTGAAACAGTTTCTTGGACTGAATCATGTAAACACCTAGTCCTTCAAAGCCTCCCAACCACTCAGATACCACTGTTGTGATAAAGGCGTAGGAGACACTGACCCTCAGACCTGCATAAAAGTAAGGCAGGCTGACTGGGATTTTAAAATGCCAAAGGATTTGCCAAGATTTGGCCCGCATTAAACTAAACAAGGTCAGCATATCCTTGTCACAGTGCCTAAAACCATCCAAAATACTGACAATGATAGGAAAGGTTGTCGTCAGGATAATCAAGACAATCTTGGGCAAAATCCCATAACCGAGCCACAAGACCAGAATAGGAGCTATTGCAATGGTCGGAATAGTCTGAACGACCACCATCATAGGGTAAATCAGGTCATTGAGCCAAGTCAAACTGTCCATAAGCACAGCCATGAGACAGGCAATCAAGACTCCCAAAACTAGCCCCAGTAAAGCCACTCTCAAGGTCGCCCAGCTATGGTGCCAGAGAAATTCTCTGTCACGAACAAAGGCCTGGAGAATTTCAAGAGGTGTCGGCAGGATAAACTTGGGGAGCAGTTTAAGAAAACCTGCTAACTGCCAAATTGACAAGACTCCTAGAAAGCCCAATAGACTAATGTGTCGTCTCAGTATACTTTTCAAGTTTCTCATCAATACTTAAAATTTCTCCTACATTTATTTTGACATTGGCAAAGACATTATCTGCCTCCTGCCCTGCCACTTCCAGCGCTTCTTTGAGAATGCGCATAAGCTCATCAAACTCCCCTTCCAAGACCGTTTCAAATGGTGTCACCACCATGGTCACTTCTTGAGCTTGCAGATAAGCAATGACCTGATCGATAACAGCTATCCGATCAATCCCCTGTGCTAGGGGTAAAACTTGCAAGGCAATGCTTGCTTTCATAACAACCTCCTCTTCTCGTTTTCCTTTAACAAAAAGAAAAACCTTTACCATACATGGAAAAGGTGCAGAATTAGACTAAGTATCGTTCCCTACGCTGGCATTACCCAGATCAGGTGCGGTCGAAGTTTAACACTTCCTCTCAGACTGTACACAGACTCCCATATATTATATGGACATATGATAGCGCAAAACAAAAAAAATGTCAAGGAAACTGCTTACAGAAAAACATGAAAAAGAGTTTGAAAACAAGTATTTCAAACTCTACATAACTTTTTTATTTAGCCTCGTACCAAGTTGCCCCTTCATTCTCATCTGCGATGAGGGGAACACTGAGTTGAATGGCTTCTTCCATGGTTTGTTTGACCAATTTTTTCATCTCTGCTAGTTCCGATTTAGGAACTTCTAGGACGAGCTCATCGTGCACTTGCAGAAGCATCTTGGTCTGATAACCACCTGCAACCAATGCTTTATCTAGCTGAATCATGGCAATCTTGAGAATATCTGCTGCCGATCCCTGAATAGGAGAGTTGATAGCAGTCCGCTCTGCAAAACCACGAATGTTGAAGTTGCGCGAATTGATATCTGGCAATTCACGACGGCGCTTGAAAAGAGTCTCCACATAGCCCTTATCACGCGCCTCACGCACCACTTCATCCATGTAGTTTTTAATACCTGGGAAGCGTTCAAAGTAGGTGTCAATGTAGGCTTTGGCTTCCTTACGACTGATGCCCAGATTATTAGACAAGCCAAAGTCTGAAATACCATAAACCACTCCAAAGTTCACCGCCTTGGCATTGCGACGGTCGTTTGCAGTCACATCCTCAGGACGCTCAATGCCAAAGACCCGCATGGCTGTCGAAGTATGGATATCTGCCCCCTCTTGGAAAGCCTTAATCAAGTGCTCATCCTTAGAAATATGCGCCAAAACGCGCAATTCAATCTGTGAGTAGTCCGAACTAATCAGTACACTATCCTCCCACTCAGGCACAAAAGCCTTACGAATGAGACGGCCCTGCTCCAAACGCACAGGGATATTTTGCAAGTTTGGATCCACACTAGACAGACGCCCAGTCTGGGTCAAATCCTGCACATAGCGCGTATGAATCTTACCATCAGCCAAAATCCAGTCCTGCAAGCCAATCACATAAGTAGACTGAATCTTAGCAATCTGACGGTAGTCTAGAATTTTCTTAACAATTGGCGCAATAGGAGCAAGGCGCTCCAACACATCCACCGCTGTCGAATAACCTGTCTTGGTTTTCTTAGTGTATTCTAGAGGAAGTCCCAATTTTTCAAAGAGAAGGACACCCAACTGCTTAGGCGAGTTGATATTAAACTCCTCACCAGCCAGCTCATAAATCTCTTGAGTCAGTTTTTCAATGACAAGCTCATTTTCAGCCTGCATCTCAAGCAAGGTCTCTTTTTTTACCTTAATACCAGCGATTTCCATCTTAGCAAGGACAAAGGCTAGAGGTTGCTCCATATCATAAAGAAGGTCTAACTGCCCATTTTCGCTGAGTTTTTCAAGTAAGACAGGCTCAGTCTCAACCAAAACAGCAAGCTTACGAGCTAAATGCTCCAAGAATTTCTCACGTTCAGGAATGGCCTTTTTAACACCCTTACCATAGAAAGTCTCATCATCTACCAGGTAAGTCTGGCCATAAAGACTCGCTATGGTCGCAATTTCATTGTCCTCCACAGTCGAAAGGAGGTATTTAGCCAAACGGCTATCAAAAGCAGGCACCTGCAAATCCACACCAAAGCGATTCAAGAGAACTTTAGCCTTCTTAAAGTCATACACTCTCAGAGGTGTTTTTTCTAGAAAATCCTTGAAAATCGGGTCTTCCAAAAGTTCAAGCTTGTCTGTAGTATAAAGCTTATCCCCACAAGACCAGGCAAAACCAACCAAATCATCCGTATGGTAATTCTCACCAAAAAGCTCAAAATGGAAGATAGACTCTTCACTCAGCATGTCTTGACTGATTTGGTCAACAATAGTAAAGTCCAAACTCTCAGCCACATCAGCTGACGACACATTTAAAGCCTGCTTGAGCTGTTTGAAGCCCATCTCATCGTAGAATTTCCCAAGATTTTCCACATCTGGACCACTATAGACCAAGTCCTCCAAACCAATCTCAATCGGTGCCTTGGTATCAATGGTCGCCAGTGTTTTAGACAAAAAGGCCTGTTCCTTATCATTGATGAGATTTTCCTTCATCTTAGAAGCCTTCATCCCATCGATATTCTCATAAATTCCCTCAAGCGAGCCATGCTCCAGCAAGAGCTTGATACCCGTCTTTTCACCGATTTTGGTCACCCCAGGGATATTATCCGACTTGTCACCCATGAGGGCCTTGAGATCAATAAACTGAGTTGGTGTAAGACCCATCTTTTCCATGAGATAGTCCGGCGTAAAGGCCTCAAACTCAGCCACACCTTTCTTGGAAATCTCAACCACCGTATGCTCGTCCGTCAGCTGAATCAAGTCCTTGTCCCCACTGACAATGGTAATATCAAAACCATCCTGCTCAGCTAGTTTATCCAGCGTCCCGATGATGTCATCCGCCTCATACTGAGCCAACTCATAGTGGCGAATTCCCATATGATCCAGCAACTCACGAATGAAAGGAAATTGCTCACGAAACTCATCAGGAGTCTTAGCCCGACCACCCTTATAGTCCGCATACATCTCTGTACGGAAGGTCGTCTTACCCGCATCAAAAGCCACCAAGATATGACTGGGCTCAACCCGCTCCAACAAATGACTCAACATCAACTGAAAGCCATAAATCGCATTGGTATGCAAACCAGCCGCATTCTTAAAACGGTCCAACTGCTGATAGAGCGCAAAAAACGCCCGAAAAGCAACAGAAGACCCATCAATCAATAATAATTTTTTCTTATCCATACACCCATTATAAAGGAAAGCACCAAAAAATACCATTGGGAAGAGTTCCCTGAGAGAAACTAAGATAATTGTAAAAAGAGAAGGAAGTTACTCCCTCTCTTTCAAACTACGAAATGAACTAGTTTTTACGTTTCACAAATGGAAGGGCACCAAGGAACAATCCAAGGAATCCTAATGATGCAACTGCAACATTATCTTTACCACCTGTATTTGGAAGTTCTTTTTATCTTCTGTTTTTACCGCTGGCGCTTGATAAGTACTATCCTTGTTAGTACCTGCTGTTGTAAGAGTATATTGTGGGAACTTCGTTAATTGCTGCTTCTACACTATTAACGCCTCCTGTATATTATGGTTTAGCTGGTTCTGCAGCTTCTTTTGCTTCCGCTTTTTTACTTCTTCAAGAAGATTACTACATTTTTCAGTTAAATCTTGAATTTCAGCTGTAGCAGCTTGAACTTTTTCATCAGATTCATCAAATTCATATTTCGCAGTATCGCGTTCTTTTTCAATCGTAGTTACAGCTTTTTATAACGATACTGTGATATCTTCACCAAATCTATTATCTTTAGCGGATTTAAGAGCTTCTTTTAAAGTATCTTCCTGTTTTTTAGTGTTTCAGCTTTCTTTTCAGCATCGGCTTTTAATTTCTCAGCATCATCCCTCAAGTTTTCAATTGTTTCAGTTAAATCATCAGCTTTGTCTTGCAATTTTTCTGATTCAGGACGAGCAGCATCCGCTGCTTCACCTTCTGCAATTCCCGCTTGCACCTCTTCAGGAAGCTTGTCCTTAGATACAGGAGTTTCTGTTTTAATTGTTTGATTAGTATCTTGTGCTTTTTCAGCATCATCTGCTAACTCAGCAAGAATATCAGAAGCATTTAATTCACCAGACTCAACAGCCTTTAATAATTCTTCTTTTGCTTTTTTGTCAAACAACTCGTTATCAAGGATTTGTTTCAAAGCTTCAGTTAAAGCTTCTTTAGCTTTTTCGACTTCAGTTTTTGGAGTTTTAACCACAGGTGTGGCTCCAGTTTCTCCGGATGTGCTAGTAGCTGTAGGTGCATCAGCTTTTACAACCGACGGTTGAGACGCAGCAAAAACCGCACCTAAAACCGTAACACTAGCTAAGCTAGTCAAGATCATTTTCTTTTTATCCCATGAAAATAGTTCGGATCAAACAAGCTACAATAAAAAAATATATAAGAACGCTTCAAGTAAATATTTAAAATAGTGTTAATTACTTTTGAATATAGTTAAAAATGATAATGAATCAAGTTTTTTAGTTTATTTTTCTTTAATCCACTCACCATTATGATTTACAGTATAACCGTCTACTATTGTATTAACAGCTAGCTCACCTGAAGAGTAAGAATAATACCACTTACCAGAGACTTGATACCAGCCCGTTTTCATTGCCCCTGAGTCATCTAGATAATACCAAAATCCTTTCTCCTGTAACCAGCCTGTCTGCATTTCACCAGATGATTTCAAATAATACCAGCTAGAACCATCCTTCAACCAGCCTGTTGATTTAGAGCCATTTGATTTGAAATGATACCAACTACCATTTATTTTCTTCCAACCAACAGTTGAACTGTTATTGGATCCATAGTTAGAGCTATTTCCTGATTGATTCTGATAATTCTGTGAAGAGCTTACTCCCTCTAGCTGGATATAGCGACGACTTCCGTTATAAGCCGTATAACTCAACCACTTGTATCCGTCTTTTTCGAGAATTTGATCATAATGAACATTCTCCCCAGGATAATAGTAATCAATCGCAGTTGCGCTAGCTAGAGGCTGATTTTTGATAGCAGCCTTAGCCTTAAAATAATGTGTTCCTCCTGTTGAAACTGAGGATTGACTATTCCCAACACTGCCACCAGCCAAATCTTTAAAATGAATAAAACCAGTCATAGTATTCGCCTTCACGACTCGCTTATTGTAAGATTCCCTTATTCCATAGTTGTATTCCTCAATCTCAATCTCATCTCCTATTACATTTGACACCCAAGCAACATGACCATAAGTTCCTGCAGTAGACCAAGCAATAGAGCCAATCGTTGGTGTATTATCGACACGATAACCTTCACGACGAGCACGATATCCCCATTCGTTAGCATTCCCATAAGCTCCTGGTAGCTCAAAACCATTCACACTACTCAAGCGAAAGGCTGCAAAAGAAGTACACTGGCGAGAATACATCCGCCACTTATCAATCGTCTGGCTACCATTTTTATAGTAAGCAGGATAATCATCCCCACGCGCAATCGATCCACTTCCTCCAGAATTGGCATAGACACTTTCACCCGCTGATAGCATCAATCCTACTACTAAAAAAGGAACAACCTTTTTAACTGATTTTCTAAAAGAAAAACCTGTCTCTGCTACTGTAAATGATGAACTTTTCATTCTTCCTCCTTGAAAAATAATATAAATCGAAGATTACCTTCACTTAAACTATTCGGAGAAAAAAGAAAAAGTGAGAAAATTTCTCACTTTAGTCAAGATAATGAATCAAATTCTTTTCAGTAAGAATATCTGAGTAAGTAAAGGATTCAACGTAAACATTAGCTTGTTTATCTCCTTCAACGTTCCCAAATTCAACGATAAATAGGGATGGATAAACCTCAATTAACTTACCCAATCTATTTTTTTGGCGCTTACGACCATTCTCCAAAGTCATTTCTACGACTTGTCCCTCATGTGCCTTGATTTCTTCTTTGATTTTTTTCATCTTGGCTACATCTGTAAATGCATCTGACATCTTATGCCTCCCTCTTTGAGATACTTGAAAATTTATTGTATTCTTTTTGGAAAATTAATTCCACCGTTCCACGAGCTCCACTACGGTTTTTCTCGATAATAACTTCTACCTTATTATTTGGTATACCTTCCTCTTCTTCACCACCACGCTCATAGTAATCTTCGCGATAAAGAAAGGCAACGATATCAGCGTCCTGCTCAATAGACCCAGATTCACGAATATCAGACAATACTGGTCTCTTATCCTGACGTTGTTCTACACCACGAGAAAGCTGACTCAGAGCAATTACGGGAACTTTCAGTTCCTTAGCTAGGATTTTCAACTGACGTGAAATTTCTGAAACCTCTTGTTGACGATTTTCTCGACCAGTTCCCGTGATCAATTGAAGGTAGTCTATCAAAATCAAACCAAGATTTCCAGTTTCTTGAGCCAGTTTACGAGAACGTGATCGAATCTCTGTAATCCGAATCCCTGGTGTATCATCGATATAGATACTTGCATTAGCTAGATTCCCTTGGGCAATGGTATACTTTTGCCATTCCTCATCGGTCAATTGACCCGTACGAATAGAATGCGACTCCACCAAGCCTTCTGCCGCAAGCATACGGTCTACTAGACTCTCTGCACCCATTTCGAGAGAAAAGATAGCAACCGTTTTGTCTAACTTGGTTCCAATATTCTGAGCAATATTCAAGGCAAAGGCCGTCTTACCAACCGCTGGACGAGCTGCTAGGATAATCAACTCCTCCTCATGCAAACCAGTCGTCATATGATCCAAATCACGATAACCTGTCGCAATACCTGTAATATCAGTCGTTTGCTGCGAGCGAGTTTCCAGATTTCCAAAGTTGACATTCAACACGTCTCGAATATTCTTAAATCCACTTCGATTTGCATTTTCACTGACATCAATCAACCCTTTTTCTGCCTGTGCAATGATTTCATCAGCTGGTTGCGAAGCCTCGTAAGCTTGATTGACAGACTCTG
>NZ_CAJZDT010000003.1:0-37179 GCF_915066115.1 uncultured Streptococcus sp.
AGGATAAGGGGGCACCGACACTGGGAGAGATTGTTTCTATCATATTAGCCATCGGAGGAACCTTCCTGATCGCCACTCATGGGCAGCTGGACCAGTTATCTATGACACCTGCAGGTCTGTTCTGGGGCCTCTTTTCAGCCTTGACCTATGCCCTCTATATTATCCTTCCTATCGCTTTGATTAAGAAGTGGGGCAGTATTTCGGTGATTGGTGTTGGGATGGTTATTTCTGGTGTAGTGGCAATTCCTTTCACAGGAGTTTTGCAGGCCAGTATACCGACTAGCTTGGATTTTCTCTTTGCATTTGCTGGCATTATCATCATTGGAACAGTATTTGCCTATACAGCTTTTCTCAAAGGGGCTAGTTTGATAGGGCCTGTCACGTCTAGTTTGCTAGCCTCGATTGAACCCATTTCAGCTGTTTTCTTTGCCTTTTTAATTATGAAGGAGCAATTCTATGCGATTGATTTTGTTGGTATGGCCATGATTCTGCTTGCAGTGACCATCATTTCTTTGAAAGATTTACTGCTGGAAAGTAAGCATAAATAAAAAATCCACTCAACTGAGTGGATTTTGTGTATATAGATGACTAGTCTTTGTTTTCGTATGGTAAGATCAAGTTCAAGATGATTCCTGTCATGGCTGAAAGGGCAGTTCCTGAAAGGGTAACTGGACCGAGTTTAAGGATAGCTCCTCCAAGTCCAAGAACCAACATAGCACTTGCGATGATTAAGTTACGCATTTGACCAAAATCAACACGTTCTTTGATCAAGACTTTCAAACCGTTGCTTGCGATAACCCCATAGAGAAGGATTGACATACCACCAAGTACAGCATTTGGAATGGTTGAAATCAAGGCAGTGAATTTACCAAGGAAGCTAAGGGCAATCGCGATAAAGGCAGCGTTACGGATAACTGAGACAGAAGCGATACGAGTCATACCGATAACCCCTGTATTTTCTCCGTAAGTTGTATTGGCTGGTCCACCAAGGAAGGCAGAAACAGAAGTTGCGATACCGTCACCAAGAAGAGTACGGTGAAGACCTGGTTCTTTCAAGAATTGACGACCACAGATTTGACCCAAAACAGTATGGTCACCGATATGTTCAGAAATTGTTACGATAGCGATTGGCAAGATAGCGATGGTTTCTGGCCCAAAGTAAAGATTGTATTCTTTAAAGGCACCACCTGTGCTAAATGGCAAGTAGAAACCAGGAATTTCAAACCAGTTAGCTTTTAGAACTGGTGTAAAGTCAACCAAACCAAGAGTTAGTGCGAATAGGTAACCACCGATAATGGCAAATAGGAATGGAATGATTCGTAGGAAGCCTTTTCCCTTTGTATTGATAAAGGCAGCAATCAAGAAAGTAACAACTGCTACAAGAGCATTTTTCCAGTTTCCATCAGCTACAAGACCAGCGTTGGTAACAGCTGAACCTGCAAGTCCAAGACCGATAACGATGATCATAGGTCCGATGATGATTGGTGGCAAGAGTTTATCAATCCATTTTGTACCTGCAAAACGAACACCAGCAGCCACAAGGACATAGACCAAACCAGTCAAGATAACCCCTGTTTGAGCAGCAGATACATCACCACCCATTTCTTTCATGGCCAGTGACATAGCTGTGATAAAGGCAAATGAAGAACCTAGATAAACGGGAACTTTAAAACCAGTTGAAATCATATAGATGAGTGTTCCAACACCTGAAGCAAAAAGGGCAACAGATACAGGCATTCCCAAAATCAATGGTACCAAGATGGTCGCACCAAACATGGCGAAAACGTGTTGGAAACTAAGGAGAATTCCTTTTCCAGTCGAAGGACGTTGGTCAACGTCTAGTAACAAATCAACAGTTGATTCTTGTTTCATATAAACCTCACTTTTGGGCATCAAAAAAGAGCCCATTATTTTACAGCAATAGGCCCTCAGAGTAAGACTTCTCTAAAATCTAGACTTTAAAGAGTTTTAAATATTTCTGCGTCTTCGTCACCTCACGGGATGACATTAAAAACCTTTGCTTAGGATAGTATAGCAGAAAAAATTCGTTTTGTAAACGAATTTTTCCCGAGCCTAGAAATAAGAGAGCGAGGTTGATTTTGTAAATCATTTTTTCACATAAAGTTTAAAGCGGGCGTTTATTTGGCATGCCAGCCTTACGTGGATATGTGTTTGGGGTTTCTTTTTTCTTTTCTACCACTGTGATATAACGCGGATCTCCATTTGGTAGGTCGTAGCTGAGATTGTCTTCTACTTTACTAAAAAGGAGGTTGAGGGCATTCTTAGCTTCTAATAACTCCTCAGGCGCATTGCTGGCCTTGAGTGCCAATAGTTTTCCGCCAACTTTAAGGTAGGGAATAGTTAATTCAGATAGGACTTGCATACGGGCAACCGCACGAGCCGTTACAAAATCATATTGAGCACGGAAGTTTTTGTCTTGGGCAAAGTCTTCTGCCCGGCCGTGGTAAAAATGAACACCGTCCAAATCTAGTTCTTGAGCCAACAGTTGGAGGAAGTTGATGCGCTTATTTAGAGAATCAATAATAGTCACATCTAGCTGAGGATAGAGGATTTTCATAGGTAGACTAGGAAATCCTGCCCCGGCTCCAATATCAAGAAGTTTGATAGTTTCATTTGAAATTAAGCCTTGCAGAATGGGTGCAATCGAATCGTAAAAATGTTTGAGATAGACTTCTTCTTTGTTCGTAATAGCCGTCAAATTAATCTTCTCATTCCACTCGACCAAGAGCTCAAAATAACGCTCAAATTGTTTTTTTTGCTGGTCCGAAAGTGGAAGATTTTGCTCGGCAAGCAAGTTGTAAAATGTTTCTGGTTTCATAGTTATTTCCTTCTTTAGTATCATCTTATTTTACCACAATCATTAAAAATTTGATATACTGGTACTAATCTAAAAGCAGAAAGGACTTATATAATGACTTGGATTATTCTTGGAGTTTTAGCTCTTATTGTTATTTTTGTGATTGTTAGCTATAATGGTTTGGTTAAGAATCGTATGCAAACAAAGGAGGCTTGGAGTCAGATTGATGTTCAGTTGAAACGTCGAAATGATCTCTTGCCAAACTTGATTGAGACTGTAAAAGGTTATGCCAAATATGAAGGTTCTACCCTTGAAAAGGTGGCAGAACTACGTAACCAAGTGGCGGCAGCGACTTCACCAGCAGAAGCTATGAAAGCTAGTGATGCCCTCACTCGTCAGGTTTCAGGTATTTTTGCAGTTGCAGAAAGCTATCCAGATTTGAAAGCTAGTGCAAACTTTGTTAAATTGCAAGAGGAGTTGACAAACACAGAAAATAAAATTTCTTACTCTCGTCAACTCTACAACAGTGTTGTCAGCAACTACAATGTAAAATTAGAAACTTTCCCAAGCAATATTATCGCTGGGATGTTTGGATTTAAAGCAGCAGATTTCCTTCAAACACCAGAAGAGGAAAAGGCAGTTCCTAAAGTTGATTTTAGCGGTTTAGGTGACTAAGATGTTGTTTGATCAAATTGCAAGCAATAAACGAAAAACGTGGATTTTGTTGCTGGTATTTTTCCTACTCTTAGCTCTTGTTGGCTATGCGGTTGGTTACCTCTTTATGCGGTCTGGGATTGGTGGTTTGGTTATCGCACTGATTATTGGCTTTATCTATGCCTTGTCCATGATTTTTCAATCGACAGAGATTGTCATGTCCATGAATGGAGCGCGTGAGGTGGATGAACAAACGGCACCAGACCTCTACCATGTAGTGGAAGATATGGCTATGGTGGCTCAGATTCCTATGCCTCGTGTTTTCATCATTGATGATCCAGCCTTAAATGCCTTTGCGACAGGTTCTAACCCTCAAAATGCGGCGGTTGCTGCGACGTCAGGTCTCCTAGCTATCATGAATCGTGAAGAACTAGAAGCTGTTATGGGACATGAAGTCAGTCATATTCGTAACTACGATATCCGCATTTCGACTATTGCTGTTGCCCTTGCTAGTGCTATCACCATGCTTTCTAGTATGGCAGGTCGTATGATGTGGTGGGGTGGAGCAGGTCGCAGACGAAGTGACGATGATAGAGATGGAAATGGTCTTGAAATCATTATGCTAGTGGTTTCCCTACTTGCAATTGTGCTGGCACCTCTCGCTGCAACCTTGGTGCAACTAGCTATTTCTCGTCAGAGGGAATTTCTAGCTGATGCTTCCAGTGTCGAGTTGACCCGCAATCCTCAAGGGATGATTAATGCTCTACGTAAGTTGGATAATAGTAAACCAATGAGTCGTCCTGTAGATGATGCCAGCAGTGCACTTTATATCAATGATCCCAAGAAAGGGGGAGGGTTCCAAAAACTCTTTTACACCCACCCACCTATCTCAGAACGGATTGAACGTTTAAAACATATGTAAAATGAAGGCTGGGAAAAAGCCTTTAAAATCTGAAAAACGCATAATATCAGGTGTGCAATGTACTGACCCCAAAAGTTAGATTTTTCTGTCTAACTTTTGGGGTCGGTACACAAAAAACTTGATATTATGCGTTTTATTATGGGAAGATTTACTTTCTCTTCTCCTAAAATTGTGTTTTTGCCCCACCTATCTGCTATGTTGCAAATTTATAAATCTTCTAAATTAACTACCTCCAGATCGTGTTCTGTTAAGCGATAGATGATTGAACAGACCTCTTTTAAGAAACGCCTGTCATGCGAAACAGTGATGAGACCGCCCGGATAGGTTGCAAAGAGTTTCCTGATGTGGGGTTGAGAAGTGGGTGAAAAGTTTCGTGTAGGTTCATCCAGCAGGAGAAAGTTTGGTTTGCGCAAGACTAAATCCAAAAGCAGGAGTTTTCCTTGTTGTCCGCCAGATAAGGAGCGAATTTGATGCTGCATTTCTGGATAACTGAAATTGAGACTGGCTAAGTGAGATTGGATTTTCTGTAGTTCCTCTTTTTCCCCAGTTTTGCGGAGATAGGCTAGTGGTGATAAATCCAATTGCAGTTTTTTGTGGTAATCTTGTGGCATAAAACCAAGCGAAATTTCTCTTTTGGCGCTAAGCAGTTGTTGAAACTTGGCTAACAGAGTCGATTTTCCAATACCATTTGGGCCGATAATACCGATTTTTTCTTGGCCACGGACAGTTAGTCGTAGTTCTTGAACCAAAACTCGGTCGCCAATGGACAAATTTTCTTTTTCCAGTTGGATTAAAACTTTAGAAGCAGGTAATGGTTGGATATCTGAGAAAAAGAGTCTAATTTCTTCCTCTTCAAGTGGCTTTTGGGTCATGGCTTGAGCTGCCCTTTCGTAGCGTTTTTCTTGAGAGAGAACATTTTTCATCTTTTTAGCCAATAGGCGACCGGCAGTACTGTCTTTGGTAGCTCGAAGCGCAGTTTCTACATTTTGCTTGACTCGCCGATGTTTTTCCATTGTTTTATCGTAGGCTCTTTGGTCGTTAGCAGCTTGCTGGCTTTGTTTGATAAAATTAGCCTTTCTCTGGTCACTATAGCGATCATAATCTAAATGCTCTACTAGCGTTTCTGCTTCTTTACGGTGCTTGACCAGTCGCAAGTGAATAATAGTGTCTGCCGTTTGAGAAAGAAAGTCTTCATCATGGGAAATGAAAATAACAGTTTGTCTAATCTTTTGAATCTGATTTTTTAGCCAATTAACAGTCTCAAGATCCAAGTCATTTGAAGGTTCATCTAAAAATAGAATCTCAAAGGGTTTGGCTAACTCATGGATGAGCTGAATCTTCAAAGATTCGCCCCCTGATAGACTGCCAATTTCTTGGTTGCTAGCGAAACGATTGCTATCAAAGTGCAACTCCTCAGCCAAACGATAGAGGACACTGTAGTCTAAATCAAGAGAATCTAAAAAGAAGTAGTCGTGTAGACTTTTCTTTTTCAGCTCCTCGGGAAGTTTTTGAGGAATATAGGCCAGTGACTGATAGTCAGACTGGATGTCTCCCTTGATAGTGAAATCAGACAAAGTTTCCCCCATTAAAGTTTTAAGTAAGGTTGATTTGCCATTTCCTTCCTCTCCAATAATAGCTACTTTTTCCCCGTCTTGGATGGTCATGTTTAAGTCTGAGACAAGATCTCGTAAATCTTTGTTTTGTGTGATGGTCAGATGATTGATTTTTATCATATTGTTGCCCTTTCTAGAATGTCGATAGTGCATAACAAAAAGCTCTACTTTATCTAGTAGAGCCAAAGTTTATGTCAAAAAACTCTATTAATACTCTTCGAAAATCTCTTCAAACCACGTCAGCGTCGCCTTACCGTAGATATATGTAACTGACTTCGTCAGTCTTATCTACAACCTCAAAGCAGTGCTTTGAGCAACCTGCGGCTAGCTTCCTAGTTTGCTCTTTGATTTTCATTGAGTATAACTTTGTTTCTATCTTAATCAAACTGGATAGTGAATAATCACTTCTCACGATAGAAGAAGAGGCTGAGATTTTTGATTCTCGGCCTCTTAGGTTTCTTAAAATGTTCCGATACGGGTGATTGGCCAGAAGCGGAATTTAGCTTCCCCTGTGATATCTTTTGCTTTGAAGGTACCTACGTGGCGGCTGTCGCTCGAAACCAAGCGGTCATCTCCGAGGAGAAGGTATTCTCCTTCTGGGACAGTAAAGCTAAAGTTGGTGTTGTAATTGACATCAACTGTGAAGGCTTGGGCTTTTTGAGCGATACTTCTAAAGAAAGTTCCTTTATTTCCTTCAAAGCCCTTGCCTGAGTAGGTGCTTTGGAGTTTGTCATCCTTGAAGCGTTTGATATAGTCAGCTAGGTAAGGTTCATCTGTCTCTTTGTCATTGATGTAAAGTTTATCATTTTCGTAACGGATGGTATCGCCAGGCATTCCGATAACACGTTTGACAATGTCCTTATTGCCATCTTCTTCATGGGCAACCACGATATCAAAACGGTCAATAGGGAGGTGTTTGACAACAAAGAGGATTTCTCCATCCGCTAGAGTTGGATCCATGGAATGCCCTTCTACGCGAACATTGCTCCAAAAAAAGATACGACTTAAAGCTAGTAATGACAGAATTAGGAGGAACAATCCCCACTCTTTTAATAAATTTTTAAATGAATTCATAACTTACCTTTCTAAGCGTTTTTTCGCTTTTTCAGTATTTTTAAAGTGCAGTTTAGCGCAGAAATTGAGTCCTTGCATGCCATAGGCTTGCAAAATCTGGCTAGCCACCTTATCAGAAGCCGTTCCAGCTCCACTTGGAAGTTGATAGCCCAGTTCTCGTCCCAGATTTTCAAGATTTTCCAGAAAGAGATCACGCGCAATGATAGAAGAAACTGCTACAGCCAAGTATTTGCCCTCAGCCTTTTCTTCTAAGCTGATAGGATTGCTGAAACGATTGGCCTCTTGTGCCAAGTACTTGTCATAATTTTTAGCACTGGTAAAGGCATCAATCACAATTTTCTCAGGCTGAATGCCTTTTTGAAGAAGGAGATAGATAGCCTGGTTATGGAGGGCGACCTTAACCGAAACAGCGTTGTAGCGGTCTCCGATGACCTCGTTGTACTTGCTTGGTGAGAGAAGCAGTGCCTGGTGCTGGATTTTTTCTTTGAGGATAGGGGCAATCTGACGGATCTTTTGGTCAGTCAGAGTTTTGGAATCCCCCACACCGAGTTTTCGCAAGAAGGCATGCTGGTCAGGTGTGACAAAGGAAGCCACAACTGCAAGTCCACCAAAGTAGGAACCATTTCCAACCTCATCCGTCCCAATCAAAGGGAAATTTTGACCCCTGTTTTCCTCTAAAACCTGATAGCCAAAGAAACTGGCGTATTTCTCGGCCCCCTCACCCTGAAGCAAGACCTTTCCAGAAGTATAGATAGAAACCGTTGCTTGAGGTAGTCTCAAAAAGTAGCGGATATAGGGATTCTTTCTGGGAGCCAGACTGGTTTGATAGTGTTCAAGAAAAGCCTGAATCTCCTTTTCACTTGGTGTGAGTGTTATACTTGCCATAGTTTCTATTGTACCACAAAAGCAGGCAAATTTGTAAAAACTGACAAAATTAGCGAATTTTGGTATAATATCGTGAGGTGAATTTTATGGCAAATCTAAATCGATTCAAATTTACATTCGGGAAAAAATCATTAACCTTGACAAGCGAGCATGATAATCTCTTTATGGAGGAAATCGCTAAGGTTGCGACAGAAAAATACCAAGCAATTAAAGAACAAATGCCTAGTGCAGACGATGAAACAATCGCTCTTTTGTTGGCAGTCAACTGTTTGTCAACTCAGCTCAGTCGTGAAATTGAATTTGACGATAAGGAGCAAGAGTTAGAAGAACTCCGTCACAAGCTTGTGATTTGCAAGCAAGAACAGAGCAAGATTGAGGATTCCTTATGATTTCACTCCTTCTTCTATTGGTCTTGGCTTGGGGATTTTATATCGGCTATCGGAGAGGCTTGCTCTTGCAGGTTTATTACCTGATTTCAGCCATGGCATCGGCTTTTATGGCTGGTCAGTTTTACAAGGGACTTGGAGAACAATTCCATTTATTGCTCCCTTATGCAAATCCGCAGGAAGGTCAGGGAACTTTCTTCTTCCCATCGGATCAACTCTTTCAGTTGGATAAGGTCTTTTACGCAGGTATCGGCTACTTGCTTGTATTTGGGATTGTCTATAGCATCGGTCGTTTGCTTGGTCTCTTATTACACTTACTTCCTAGTAAAAAACTGGGTGGCAAGTTGTTCCAAGTTTCAGCAGGTATCTTGTCCATGTTGGTGACCTTATTTGTTTTGCAAATGGCCTTGACCATCTTGGCGACCATTCCCTTGGAAGCTATACAAAATCCTCTTGAAAAGAGTATCGTCGCAAAACACATCATCCAGAGCATACCAGTAACAACCAGTTGGCTCAAACAAATCTGGGTGACAAATTTAATCGGATAAAAAGGGCAGGAATTTTCCTAGCCCTTTGTTTACAGATTTGACTAGAATCTATCAGAATGTAAAAAGTTACCACACCTAGATATTCAAAGACAAGGAAATAACGATGAATAAGAAAATATTAGAAACATTAGAGTTCAATAAGGTTAAGGCCTTGTTTGAACCTCATTTGTTGACAGAACAGGGCTTGGAGCAATTGAGACAGTTGGCTCCAACTGCCAAAGCGGATAAAATCAAACAGGCTTTTGCTGAGATGAAGGAAATGCAGGCTCTTTTCGTCGAGCAACCGCATTTTACTATTCTCTCAACTAAGGAAATTGCAGGAGTCTGCAAGCGGTTGGAGATGGGGGCAGATCTCAATATCGAGGAGTTCCTACTCTTGAAGCGTGTGCTTCTTGCTAGCCGAGAATTGCAAAGTTTTTACGCCAATCTAGAAAATGTTAGCTTGGAAGAATTAGCTCTTTGGTTTGAGAAATTACATGATTTTCCGCAATTACAAGGAAATCTACAAGCCTTTAATGATGCAGGTTTCATTGAAAATTTTGCCAGTGAAGAATTGGCACGAATCCGTCGAAAAATCCATGATAGCGAGAGTCAGGTACGCGATGTCTTGCAAGATTTGCTCAAGCAAAAAGCGCAGATGTTGACGGAAGGAATCGTTGCCAGCAGAAATGGCCGTCAGGTTTTACCAGTCAAAAACACCTACCGCAATAAGATTGCAGGTGTCGTTCATGATATTTCTGCTAGTGGAAACACCGTCTATATCGAACCCCGTGAGGTGGTCAAACTGAGCGAAGAAATTGCCAGTTTACGAGCAGATGAGCGCTATGAAATGCTTCGCATTCTCCAAGAAATTTCTGAACGTGTCCGCCCTCATGCGGCTGAGATTGCCAATGACGCTTGGATTATTGGCCATTTAGACTTGATTCGTGCCAAGGTTCGTTTTATCCAAGAAAGGCAAGCAGTTGTTCCTCAGCTATCAGAAAATCAAGAGATTCAACTGCTCCATGTCTGCCATCCTTTGGTTAAAAATGCCGTCGCAAATGATGTCCATTTTGGCCAAGATTTAACAGCCATTGTCATTACAGGTCCCAATACAGGTGGTAAGACCATCATGCTCAAGACTCTGGGCTTGACACAGGTGATGGCCCAGTCCGGTTTGCCGATTTTAGCAGACAAGGGAAGCCGTGTTGGTATTTTTGAAGAAATCTTTGCTGATATTGGAGATGAGCAGTCTATTGAGCAGAGCTTGTCTACCTTCTCTAGCCACATGACCAATATTGTGGATATTCTTGGCAAGGTCAACCAGCATTCGCTCTTGCTCTTGGATGAGTTGGGGGCTGGTACGGATCCCCAAGAGGGAGCTGCCCTTGCTATGGCTATTCTGGAGGACCTTCGCCTACGTCAAGTCAAGACCATGGCGACCACCCACTATCCAGAACTCAAGGCCTATGGTATTGAGACAGCCTTTGTTCAAAATGCCAGCATGGAGTTTGATACTGCAACTCTTCGCCCGACCTATCGCTTTATGCAGGGTGTGCCCGGCCGAAGCAATGCCTTTGAAATTGCTAAACGCTTGGGTCTATCTGAAGTTATCGTAGGGGATGCCAGCCAGCAGGTTGATCAGGATAATGATGTCAACCGGATTATTGAGCAATTGGAAGAGCAGACGCTGGAAAGTCGCAAACGCTTGGACAATATCCGTGAGGTGGAGCAAGAAAATCTCAAGATGAACCGTGCGCTTAAAAAACTTTATAACGAGTTCAATCGTGAAAAGGAAACCGAGCTTAATAAGGCGCGTGAACAGGCTGCTGAGATTGTGGACATGGCCCTAAGTGAGAGTGACCAGATTCTTAAAAATCTTCACAGTAAATCGCAACTCAAACCTCATGAAATTATTGAAGCCAAGGCCAAGCTGAAAAAATTGGCTCCTGAAAAAGTGGATTTGTCCAAAAACAAGGTCCTTCAAAAGGCCAAGAAAAAACGAGCTCCAAAGGTGGGAGATGATATCGTGGTTCTCAGTTATGGACAGCGTGGTACCTTGACCAGTCAACTCAAAGATGGCCGCTGGGAAGCCCAAGTTGGCTTGATTAAGATGACCTTGGAAGAGAAAGAGTTTGATCTCGTTCAAGCCCAGCAAGAAAAGCAAATTAAGAAGAAACAAGTCAATGTCGTGAAACGAACTTCTGGACGAGGACCTCAAGCCAGACTGGATCTTCGAGGCAAACGTTACGAAGAAGCCATGAATGAACTAGATGCCTTTATCGACCAAGCCTTGCTTAACAATATGGCTCAAGTTGATATCATCCATGGTATCGGAACAGGTGTCATACGTGAAGGTGTCACTAAATACCTACAAAGAAACAAGCATGTCAAGAGTTTCGGCTATGCCCCACAAAATGCTGGAGGCAGTGGTGCGACTATTGTCACTTTTAAAGGATAAGAAAAGCCTGAGGAATATAGATGATTCCTCAAGCTTTTTTGATTTTTCCATAAAAATCTCCTTTCAAGTTAAGTTGATTCTCTCAGAGAGATAACTTTCTTGAGCAAAAGATTCAAGAGTTTTTTGTTTAATTTTATTTTAGGAAATACTTATGTAGTGTGCTATAATTAATTAAAGACAACCTTTAAGAAAGTAAATGTTAAGACTATGGCAATAACCTACAATAAACTTTGGAAATTACTGATAGATAAAAGTATGACAAAGACTGATTTGAAAAATATAACAGGAATGAATTCAGCTACTCTTGCTAATATGGGAAAAAATAAGTTTATTAGCTTGAGGATGGTTGATAAAATTTGTAAAGAGTTAGATTGTCAAATTGAAGACGTCGTTGAGTTTGTACGAGAGGAAAAATAATGATAAAAAATAAACCAACCTATATTAGCCTATTTTCATCTGCTGGAGTTGGGTGCTATGGCTTTAAGTTAGAAAATTTTGAATGTATTGCTACCAATGAAATTGTGGAGCGTCGATTAGCTATTCAGAAAAATAATCAAAAATGCCATTTTGAGACAGGTTATATTTCTGGTGATATCAAAGAAAACGATATAAAACAAAAAATTTACAATGAAATTAAAAGATGGAAAAAAATGGGCAATGACCGAGTTGATGTTGTTGTCGCTACTCCTCCTTGTCAGGGAATGAGTGTTGCGAACCATAATAAGAAATCTGATGAAATCAATCGAAATAGTCTCGTAAATGAGAGCGTTGAAATTGTAAAGACTATTAAACCAAGATTTTTTATTTTTGAGAATGTTGCAGCATTTTGGAAAACAGGATGTCTTTCGAAAAATGGAGAAGTTATTGCAATTGGAGATATGATTGCTGAAGAGTTAGGGGAGACTTATATCTTCGAGCATCGCATCCTTAATTTTAAAAATTACGGTTCCAACTCTTCACGACCAAGGACATTGGTGATTGGTGTTGATAAGCAATTAGTTAACCAAATTGTCCCAAGTGAGCTGTTTCCAGAGTATGTAGAAGAAAAATCACTATTCGATATTATTGGTGATATGGAAGAATTAGATTGGGGACAATATAGTCAGCAGGATTTTTACCATAGTTTTAGGACATACCCTGAACATATGCGTTCTTGGATTCATGATGTTGAGCAGGGGAAGAGTGCTTTCGATAATGAGGACGATACTAAGAAACCTCATAAAATAGTTGATGGAAAGTTAGTTATTAATCAGTCCAAGAATTCAGATAAATATACTCGCCAAGTTTACGATAAAGTTGCTGCCTGTATCCATACTCGAAACGACCAAATGGCTAGTCAAAATACGGTACACCCAACTCAAGACCGTGTATTTTCTATCAGAGAATTGATGAAACTAATGACAATTCCTGACCAATTTAGATGGATTGACAAGGAATTGGAGGAGCTAAATAGTCTGACTTATGACGAGAAACGGAAGTTATCTAAAAAAGAAGAAATGAATATTCGTCAAAGTATAGGCGAAGCGGTTCCTACAGTGATTTTTCAAAATATAGCTAAAAAGATAAATGACTTTCTGAGTAAAGTTTCTCTTTCGGAAGCTGATGTAAAAAAGTTGATTAGTGATAAGGGGTTGGATAGTTTTGAAGCTTTAAAGTCATTCGTATTGAAAAGTAGAAATAAATTCTCGCTCTCAACACTGTCTTCAATTATTGAATTGGCTAACTCTAAGCGTCAAAACAATTCAGCCTACTTTACTAATAAATTCATCATTCAAGAGATTTTAGAAGACCTCCCTGATTTTGAAAAAAGTAACATTTCGATTATCGAACCATCGGTAGGTTCAGGTAATTTTTTACCTTTTATCTTTCACAAATATGCAGATAAACAAATTAATTTGACTATTGTTGATGTTGATAAGGATGTGCTTGAATTGTTAAAATTACTTTATGATAATACGCCATCAAACGTTCATATTAACTATGTTCATTCGGACTATATGGCTTTTGAACACGATAAGGTTGATTTAATTATCGGCAATCCTCCTTTTACAAAACTTAATGCTAAAGAATCTGCATCCTATAAAAAAAATAATTTCAATGATGAAGCAACTAATCTTGCGGAATTCTTCCTTGAAAAAGCTGTTCGTTCTGCTGATTATATTTCTATGATTATGCCTAAGAATATACTAAACACCCCTGAATACTATAAAACTCGACTGTTTTTAGAGGAATACGACGTTTATGGCATTGTAGATTTTGGAGAAAAGGGATTTAAAGGTGTTTTGGTTGAGACGATAAATTTAGCGATTAAGACTATTAAAGATAAAGCTGATAGTGTAAAAGTTAGATCTCTTACTAGAAATATAACCTACCATCAGAGTAAGAACTATATTTTTTCAAAAGACCTTCCATACTGGGTAATTTATCGAAATGCTCAATTTGACGATGTTTTTGCTAAGATGGATTTTGGAATTTTCGATGTTTTTAGAGATAGGCAAATCACAAATTCAAATTCTGAGTTTCAGCCAAATGATAATGATGATATTCGAGTTTTGAAATCTCGAAATATTAGTGATGATGGCAAAAAGATTATCGATATACCAAACTATGATGCTTATATTTCTCGAAAAAATGTAAGCAAAATGGCTACATTTAAATATATCAATGATGATTCGGTTTATTTGACACCTAATATGAGCTATAAACCAAGAGTTATGAAAAAGCCAACTGGTGTCGTAACAAACGGCTCGTTGGCAATTCTTATTCCTAAGAAAAATATTTCATTAACAGAGCAACAGCGGTCATATTTTTCGACAAATGAGTATAGAGAATTTTATCAAATTGCCAGAAATTATCAGACTCGCTCATTGAATATCGATAAAACCAGTAGCTATTGGTTCGGAGCTTTAAAAAAATAAAAGGAGAAATTAAAATGAGAATTGATTTTAGAACAAATAATCCACGGTGGGGAGTTTCTGGGATTTCTTTTGCGACACTAGAAGAGTATGTTTATGTATTAGGTTTTTTGACTAATATTCGTCATTATCAAGGTTATAATGGCTTGCCTTATTCTAATTATGATCGGTCTATAGAAATACGAATAGAAGGTAATTATGTTGATGGTGCATGGGCCAGAGAATGTCGCATTCATTATCTCGAAGATGAATCAAGCTTAAGAAATTTGTCTCAATCTTTAAGTGTCGCCAGCTCAGCAGGTCGTCCTACTCATGGAGTAGTAGCAAGGATTAATTCAAATGAATTTATTAACCACTTGATTTCGGATTATAATTTTAGTGTTTCACAAACAGGTGGTTATAGTGAGTTTGTCTCACCTCCGTCGATAGAGACCGTCTGTGTAAAGTTAGAAAATTTGCTACGGAATAAGAGATTGGGGGTTGATAGATTTATTAGGATATTTAAAGAGGGATTTAATCTATGAATATTGAACAATTTTTATCACAATTTGATTATGATATTAGAAAAACTAATGATGCTCGATGGATAGACCAAAAATGTACCTATGACGTACTTTCAATTATTGCAGATTGTATCTTAGAATATGTTGGAGAAGATACAACTAAAGAATTTACTGTTTCTGATATTTGGCACAACGATTATACTCGAGATAATGTTTTAGAAATTTTCACTAAACCTGACACTGAGTCCAAAAAGGCAAGTAATGAATATGATAAATATTTTGGTCAGCCGATTAAGTTATTGGGATATAGCCATATTTTAAGTGTGCGAAAAGCAGGAACTCGCTATTTTTATCAGGTTAATAATTTTAAGTTGTTAGAGTATATTGCGCTTCGACCAACTAATGCTTTAAACTTCCTTTTCTTATATATCCAGAAAGTCTTATCGGATAGTGGACTTTACTCTGAATTTGAGAGATTTTTTGAAGAGCAGACTAAGGATGCTTACAAGCGACTTCGTGACGCCTTTATTCAGTTTACTATTGATAATACGCCTATAAATGGTGATGTAGAGTGCGGACGAATTTTCACTAAAATCTTAAACCCACTGGCTTTCAAATTAAAGAAGCAGGGAACTATTCGAGGGATGATTTCAAAAAATATAATCACTCTAAGTGATTTGCAGTATAACCGAGTAAATTGGCGAGATGAACTATCTGGTAAAGAAAAAAGCGAAACGAGAGTAGAATATAGTTTGACTGTTGAGCAACATCAAGCCAAGGCTCTTGCGAAATATGTGGTTGATAAGGCGAAACGTCAAGTTAGACGATTTAACGATAAATGGCGTAATGGTGTTTCCGAAATTCATCAGGTCACAGAACAAGTTAAAGCAACCCAAGCGCATCATATCTTTCCGCAATCAGAATTTCCTGAAATTGCTGATTACTTGGAAAATCTTATCATGATTACACCGAATCAACACTTTATCATGGCTCATCCAAACAACCAAACTATCTATATTGATAGGGATTTTCAGTATATTTGTTTATTAGCGAAAGCATCTCGAATTATGGTGAATTTAACATCTTCGTCAGAACCTGATTTTTATGACTTTAATGATTATCGATTTGTTTTAAATACTGGTTTGGAGACAGATGAATTTGACTCGGTTAGTGATTTAGATTTTGCCTCTATTGTTGATAAAATAGACATTCATTATAGTGATTGCTCTAGGTATACTGATTTAGTGATTGATAATAAACCAATTTATTAAAGGGGATTATGGTAGCAAGTAATACAGAGTATTTTATATCAGATATGGATGATAAGACGCACTATTTTTATATTTCGTTCGATTTAGATGACGACGGAGAAATTTATCAAAAAATTGACGACTGGTCAGAAGATATCTTTGATGATATTGCAAATTTTGCGCTTGGAAAACCAAAAGCATTAGAACTCGCTCAAGATTCCCCTCGGAAAGCTCATAGAGATTAGAATACCAGACGAGACATCTATGGATGGAATAATATCAGACGCTTCGGATATTAGTAAAGATAGAATCATCTATCGTGCTTCATTTCCAGTACATAATAAACCAGAACAATTCCTATATCGTGTAGACTAGGAGTAAAACATATTCATTTAATTAATAGCACCCCACGCACATGGGAATGCTCAATCCTTCTTCTACAAAGTCAAATAAGAATTTTTTAAAACACATTGACAAAAGCCAACATTTTTTGTAAAATAAGAATCAATTAAATACCAACACCGAATGAAGTTTAATAGAAGTGGGGAATCGTTTGATTTTCCATGACTGTAAATGGACGGAACTCTGGAGAGACCGTAAAGGCACCGAAGGGGCAAGGCAGGCAACTGCTCAAACTCTCAGGTAAAAGGACAGAGCTAGGATAGACCGCTTTTTAGCATTTATCTAAGCATTCCAGAGTACATGTATCTTGCATGTGCTCTTTCTTTTGGGGTTGAAAAGATAGGAGAAGGAAATGTTAGAATTGCTTAAATCAATCGATGCTTTTGCTTGGGGCCCACCCCTTTTGATTTTATTGGTCGGAACAGGTATTTACCTAACTGCCCGTCTAGGACTCTTGCAGGTTTTGCGTCTGCCTAAGGCCTTTCAGCTTATTTTTACTAAGGACAAGGGGCATGGCGATGTATCCAGCTTTGCGGCCTTGTGTACAGCACTCGCAGCGACAGTTGGTACGGGAAATATTATCGGGGTGGCGACGGCTATCAAGGTTGGTGGCCCAGGAGCCCTCTTTTGGATGTGGATGGCTGCTTTCTTTGGGATGGCTACCAAGTATGCGGAAGGACTACTAGCTATCAAATACCGCACCAAGGACGACCATGGTGCAGTAGCGGGAGGTCCCATGCACTATATTCTTCTAGGGATGGGAGAAAAGTGGCGTCCCCTTGCCATCTTCTTTGCCCTGGCAGGTGTGCTAGTAGCTTTATTGGGAATCGGAACCTTCACCCAGGTCAACTCGATTACAGAATCTATCCAAAATACAACGGCTATTTCACCAGCCATCACAGCTCTTGTGTTGTCTGTCTTTGTAGCGATTGCAGTCTTTGGTGGCCTCAAGTCCATTTCTAAGGTTTCAACTACTGTTGTTCCTTTTATGGCCATCATCTATATTTTGGGAACTCTTACAGTTATTTTCTTTAATATTGGAAAAATTCCTGCCACAATCGCTTTAATCTTGACATCGGCTTTTAGTCCTGTTGCTGCGGTAGGTGGATTTGCCGGTGCTAGCATTCTGATGGCTATTCAAAATGGTGTAGCGCGAGGTGTTTTCTCGAACGAGTCTGGTCTGGGTTCTGCTCCCATTGCAGCTGCTGCAGCTAAGACAAATGAACCAGTAGAGCAAGGTTTGATTTCCATGACAGGAACCTTTATTGATACCCTCATCATCTGTACTCTAACTGGTTTGACCATCTTGGTAACTGGTGTTTGGAGTGGTGATTTGAATGGAGTTGCCTTGACTCAGTCAGCCTTCTCAACAGTCTTTTCACACTTTGGGCCTGCCCTCTTGACCATCTTCCTTGTGCTTTTTGCCTTCACAACGATTCTTGGTTGGAACTACTATGGAGAACGCTGTTTTGAATTTCTCTTTGGTGTTCGTTTTATCTGGCTTTACCGTGTGGTCTTTGTATTCATGGTCTTGTTGGGAGGATTTATCGAGTTGGATATGGTTTGGATTATCGCTGATATTGTAAATGCCTTGATGGCTCTACCAAACTTGATTGCCCTCTTAGTCTTGTCGCCAGTCGTTATCGCTGAAACTAAAAAGTATTTTAATAAATAATGAAATCACACAGCTCGTGTGATTTTTTTGCTTTCATAAAAAATTTCTATCGGTGCAATTTAAAATATATATTATACACGGTATAGAATCTGTGATAGACTAGGTTTCAACAAAATGAAAAGAGGTTTTATGATGACAACATTTACAATCCATACAGTAGAATCAGCACCAGCAGAAGTGAAAGAAGTTCTTGAAACAGTAGAAAAAGATAACAATGGCTATATTCCCAACCTAATCGGTCTCTTGGCCAATGCACCAACTGCCTTAGAAGCCTACAGAACTGTCGGAGCTATCAATCGCCGCAATAGCTTGACACCAGTTGAGCGTGAAGTAGTGCAAATCACGGCAGCTGTAACTAATGGTTGTGCTTTCTGTGTCGCAGGTCACACAGCCTTTTCAATCAAACAAATCCAGATGAATGATGACCTGCTTCAAGCCCTTCGCAATCGTACTCCGATTGAAACAGATCCTAAATTAGACACCCTAGCTAAGTTTACTTTGGCAGTTATCAATACCAAGGGTCGTGTAGGAGATGAAGCCTTGTCTGAGTTTTTAGAAGTTGGCTATACCCACCAAAATGCCTTGGATGTGGTTCTCGGTGTTAGTCTAGCAAGTCTTTGTAACTATGCCAACAACCTAGCCAATACACCAATTAACCCAGAATTGCAACCTTATGCTTAATTCATATCTGAGTAAAATGAAGTCTGAAATCAACGGACTTCATTTTTTATCCCCTCATTTAAGTGCTTTTATGCTATACTGAAACTAACATGATTATTGGAGGTTAGGATGAAAAAACTCCCCTTAGTATTTTCTGGTTGTTTGCTAGGTTTGGCAGGAGCTGGAAATCTTATTTTAGATACGTTGCCAGTTCTGTCACATATACTGAGTTTATCAGGCTTGGTTTTATGGATTTACTTTCTGATTTTGCATCTCTTTAATTGGAAAGAAACCAAGCAAGAGTTGACCAAACCCCCTCTCTTGTCAGGAATGGCCACCTTTCCCATGGCTGGGATGATTTTATCGACTTATGTCTTTCGAGTCTTCCCTCATTTCCCTTTGGTAGCGCAAGGACTCTGGTGGTTTTCATTTCTCTTGGATGTGGCTCTGATTGCTGGCTTCACTATCAAATTTGCCTATCTGGGGCGGAGGGTTCATGCGACTCCTAGCTGGACGGTTCTCTATGTGGGGATAGCAGTAGCAGCCTTGACCTATCCTCTGGTAGGTATCATCGAAATTGCCTATGTGACATTGAGTTTTGGATTTCTCTTGACCTTCTATCTCTATCCGCTTATTTATAGTGATTTAAAGAAAACTCCACTCCCACTAGCCCTGCTTGGGCAAGAAGGAATATACTGTGCTCCTTTCTCCCTACTCTTGGCTTCCCTGGTTCGAGTTGGAGGAGCCAGCCTACCAACTTGGCTCTTGATTGTCATGATCTTGGCTTCCCAATCTTTCTTTTTCTTTGTTTTAACTCGCCTGCCCAATATTTTAAAACAAGGTTTTCAACCAGCTTTCTCAGCCCTCACCTTCCCAACCATTATCACAGCTACTTCGCTTAAGATGGCTCAGGGAATCTTGAAACTTCCATTTTTGGATTATTTGGTACTGGCTGAAACCGCTATTTGCTTAATTATTTTAGTCTTTGTATTAGGCGCTTATCTGAATTGGTTACGAAAAAAGGTCTAGCTAGAAATAGCTAAACCTTATTTTTTATGGTTTGATAACTTCAGCTCCACCCATGTATGGACGAAGCGCTTCTGGGATGGTCACAGAACCATCTGCATTTTGGTAGTTTTCAAGAATAGCAGCCACTGTACGTCCAACTGCAAGTCCAGAACCATTCAAGGTATGGAGCAATTTCACCTTGCCATCTGCTTCATCACGGTAACGGATTTGGGCACGACGGGCTTGGAAATCTTCTGTGTTTGAACAACTTGAGATTTCACGGTAGGTATTTTGCGCTGGAATCCAAACTTCTAAGTCGTAAGTCTTCGCAGCTGAGAAGCCCATATCTCCTGTAGAGAGAGCAACGACACGGTATGGAAGGTTAAGTTTTTGAAGGATATTTTCAGCGTTGGCTGTCATTTTTTCCAATTCTTCGTAAGATTCTTCTGGTTTGGCAAATTTAACCATTTCAACCTTGTGGAATTGGTGCAAACGAATCAAGCCACGAGTATCACGACCAGCTGAACCAGCCTCAGAACGGAATGATGGACTCATAGCAGTGAAGTAGATTGGCAGGTCTTTACCGTCCAGGATTTCATCACGGTAGTAGTTTGTTAGAGGAACCTCAGCTGTAGGAATAAGGACATAATTGCTGTCGCTGAGTTCAAAAGTGTCTTCCTTGAATTTTGGATATTGACCAGTACCAAACATAGAATCGTGGTTAACCATGTAAGGTGTGATGACTTCAGTATAGCCTTCTTTGCCATGTTCATCCAACATAAAGTTGTAGATGGCACGTTCCAAACGAGCACCGAGTCCTTTATAGAAGAGGAAGCGAGCTCCTGTTACCTTACCACCGCGTTCCCAGTCAAGAATACCAAGGTCTTCACCCAGATCCCAGTGAGCTTTTGGCTCGAAATCGAACTCGCGTGGAGTACCCCAACGGCGAACTTCCACATTGTCTTCTTCGTCAGCCCCAACAGGAACGCTATCAGCTGGAATATTTGGAAGAGTAGTGGTAAATTCTGTCAATTTAGCATCGATTTCTGCCAATTCAGCATCCAAGGCTTTGACCTCAGCAGATAGAGTTTGCATGGCAGCAATCTTGTCATCTGCATTTTCCTTGTTACGCTTAGCTTGGGCAATCTCAGCTGAAACTGTGTTACGTTCAGCCTTGAGAGTTTCAACCTTGACTAAAATATCACGACGTTTAGCATCGATTTCTTTCATCTCATTCAAGACAGCAGCATCTACACCACGTGTAGCTAATTTTTCTGCGACAGCATCAAAGTCTGTACGAATACGTTTGATATCTAACATAAGAACTCCTTTGTAAAAAAAGCACACCTGACAAAGCGTTGGAGTGGCAGGGCCACGGTTCCATCCAACTTCACAGGTGTGCACTTGATTGTGTATGTAATTGTTACTAACGGTAGAATTTCACCTATCCCTCCTATCTGCTCGCAGCACCCGCAGACTTTCTGAAAGAAGAAGATAACCTACTTATCCGTTGCTATGATTATACTAAAGTTTCTACTTTTTTGCAAATAGATTTTTAAATTTTTGACCAATGGTTTGAATCAAGGTCGGAAGCTTGACGACCTTGTCATTGCCCAGTTTTTCACGAGCAATTTTGAGAATGGCACCTGAGTCTTTTGAAGCAAAGAGGAATTTTCCTCTGTCTGTAAAGACTTCGAAGTGGCGACTGATTTTTCGCCCAGTGACATTGGCTCCAATTTGGTTGATATGGCTCCAAGGAATTTGGATAAATTGTTCGACGTTGACATCTGGGTAAAATTCCAGAGCCTGATCTCCGACAAGAAATTTCCCAACTTTCCCAGCTATAGAGAGGTAGGAGGTACCTGTTGTATTGAGAAGCACTGTTTTGTTAAGAGATTGGGCCATGGTTAGTCTTCCTTACTTTCACCGAAAAAGGCATTGTAGAGGGCTTTGATTGCTGCTTTCTCTTGGTCTTTATTGACAACGAACATAATAGAAACTTCACTAGAACCTTGCGACATCATCTGGATGTTGATCTTGTTTTCAGATAGAGCGCGTGTCGCAGTAGCAGTTACTCCGATATGGCTCTTCATCTTTTCACCAACAATCATAATGATAGAAAGGTCGTGTTCGATTTCTGCATGGTCTACTTCAGCCTTTTGAACCAACTGACGAAGGATTTCTTCTTCCTTGATAGGAGTTAGTTCGCGAGAACGGAGGATGATTGAAAGATCGTCGATACCTGTTGGCATATGTTCCCAACCGATGTTAAGATCTTCAAGGATTTGCAGAACCTTGCGTCCAAATCCCACCTCACGGTTCATGAGGTATTTAGACATGTTGATGCTGACAAAGCCAGAATCACCAGCAATTCCCACAACTGGGAATTCATCACTACTGTGTTTTAAAACAATACGAGTACCTGGATGGTCAGGATTGTTGGTATTCTTGATAACTAGAGGAATTTTTCCACGGTAGGCAGGTAGAAGAGCTTCATCATGAAGGACTGAGAATCCTGCATAGGCCAACTCACGCATTTCACGGTAGGTCAACTCAGGAATCGAGTGTGGTTGGTGGATAATACCAGGGTGGGCTGCAAAGATACCATCAACGTCTGTAAAGTTTTCATAGAGGTCTGCCTTAACACCGGCAGCAATGATAGAACCTGTAATATCAGAGCCTCCACGTGAGAAGGTACAGATTTGATTTTCCTTGGTAACCCCAAAGAAACCAGGAATGACTAGGACTTCATTTGCATTCGTCAATTCCTCAATCTTGTCATAACTTGATGGAATGATTCGAGCATGACCAGGTTCACTTGTGACCACAATACCAGCTTCTCGAGGGTGCACATAGCGTGCATCAATCCCATTTTGGTTAAAATAGGCAGCAATCAATTTAGCATTGTTATTTTCACCGGCTGCTAGAAAAGTGTCGTAGAGAAATTCATTTTCATCAATAGGAAGAGTGGCTAAGGCGCGAATGCTTTTGGAAATTTTTTCTAGCACAGCTGGTTTAAGACCTAGTTCACTAACCATCGCAGCATAGCGGTCAATAATCCAGTTTTGGCTCTTGCTAATATCGTTACCAGCAACATAGTCGCGGTAGTATTTAATCAAGGCATCCGTAACCTTAGTATCTTCAGCATTGCGTTTACCAGGCGCAGAAACGACTACAAAACGACGCTCTGAATCGCTTTTTACGATGTTTAAAACTTTTTCTAATTGACTAGCAGAGGCAAGAGAGCTACCTCCAAATTTAACAACCTTCATAAGAACTCCTAAAGTAAGTATTTTATACGATTATAGCAGAAAGAAAGTCTTTTTTCAATGAAGAAAATAAGATGCGTTCTAGTATAAAGCGAGCCTTTCTAATCGGCTGAGACACTTTCAGTTGATTTTTTCTTGCTTTCTGATTTTAAAAAAGATATACTTTGAAAATAAAATAATTTAACCAGCTTATAAAATAAAAAGGAGTTCAAATGGAACACATTATTTATCAGCTTGAAGAGGATTTGGCAATCCTTACCTTGAATCGTCCTGAGGTCGCGAATGGTTTTCATATTCCTATGTGTGAGGAGATTTTAGAAGCTCTGACTTTGGCAGAAGAGGATCCGGCTGTGCATTTTGTCTTAATCAACGCGAATGGCAAAGTCTTTTCAGTTGGGGGAGATTTAGTAGAGATGAAGCGGGCGGTGGATGAGGATGATATTCCATCATTGACAAAAATCGCAGAATTGGTCAATACTATTTCTTATAAAATCAAGCAAATTGCTAAACCTGTCTTGATGGAGGTTGATGGGGCTGTTGCAGGTGCCGCAGCAAATATGGCTGTTGCTGCAGATTTCTGTCTGGCAACGGATAAGGCTAAATTTATCCAAGCCTTTGTTGGAGTTGGCTTGGCTCCGGATGCAGGAGGAATTCATCTCTTGAGTAGAAGTATTGGTGTGACGCGTGCTGCTCAATTAGCCATGACAGGTGAGGCTTTGTCCGCAGAAAAAGCTCTGGAGTGGGGTCTTGTTTATCGGGTCTCTGAAGCTGATAAACTTGAAAAGACGAGAGAACAGCTTCTTAAAAAATTGAGACGCGGGTCAGCTAATTCCTATGCTGCCATCAAGAAGTTGGTTTGGGAGAGCCAATTCAAAGATTGGCAAGATTATGCTACTTTAGAACTGAACCTACAGGAATCACTAGCGAAAACAGAGGATTTCAAAGAGGGAGTTCGGGCTCATTCGGAAAGAAGACGACCTAAATTTACAGGAAAATAAAAAAATACTTGCACCATTCTTTGAACTTTGATATAATTCTTTTGTCAAATGTTTTGATTCTAAAAGTTTTTTTGAAAAGGAGGGAAGGAAAGATTGGACTACCAACGAATTAATGAATATTTAACGTCTATATTTAACAATGTCCTCGTTATTGAGGAAGTTAGCTTGAGGGGTAGTCGTTTCAAGGATATCTCCATCAAAGAAATGCATACGATTGATGTGATTGGAAAAGTTCCAGATGTGACACCAAGTCAAGTGTCAAAAGAGTTGATGGTGACTCTTGGGACAGTTACAACTAGTTTGAATAATCTCGAACGCAAGGGTTACATTGAACGCATTCGTTCAGAACATGATCGACGTGTGGTACATCTGCATTTGACAAAGAAAGGTCGCTTGGTTCATAGGCTACATAAACGCTTCCACAAGGCCATGGTTGAAAAAATCATTGATGGTATGAGTAAGCAAGAAATTGAGGTTATGAGCAAAGGTTTGACTAATCTTTATCAATTTTTGGAGGATTTGAGATAATGGCTTTTGCAAAAATAAGCCAGGTTGCTCATTATGTGCCAGAGCAAGTGGTTACAAATCATGATTTGGCTCAGATTATGGATACCAATGATGAGTGGATTTCAAGTCGGACGGGAATACGACAAAGGCATATTTCAAGAACAGAATCTACTAGTGATTTGGCTACAGAAGTTGCCAAGAAACTGATGGCAAAAGCTGGAATCACAGGAGGGGAGTTGGATTTTATCATCCTAGCTACCATTACTCCAGATTCGATGATGCCCTCTACAGCTGCTCGTGTTCAAGCTAATATTGGTGCTAATAAGGCCTTTGCTTTTGACCTAACAGCAGCTTGCAGTGGATTTGTATTTGCTCTTTCAACTGCTGAAAAGTTTATCGCTTCTGGTCGCTTTCAAAAAGGCTTGGTGATTGGTAGTGAAACCCTCTCTAAAGCAGTCGATTGGTCAGACCGATCAACAGCTGTTTTGTTTGGAGATGGTGCTGGTGGAGTCTTGCTAGAAGCTAGCGAGCAAGAGCATTTTATGGCTGAGAGTCTCAATAGTGATGGGAGTCGTAGCGAGTGTCTAACTTATGGACATTCAGGCTTGCATTCTCCGTTTTCAGATCAAGAAAATGCGGATTCATTTTTGAAGATGGATGGGCGCGCGATCTTTGATTTTGCTATTCGGGATGTAGCCAAGTCTATCAAGCAGACTATTGATGAATCTCCTATAGAGGCGACAAACTTGGATTATCTGCTACTTCATCAGGCTAATGACCGTATTTTGGATAAGATGGCTAAAAAAATTGGTGTCGACCGAGATAAACTTCCAGCCAATATGATGGAATATGGCAATACCAGTGCAGCCAGTATCCCGATTTTACTTTCAGAGTGTGTAGAACAAGGTCTCATCCGTTTAGATGGTAGTCAGACTGTTTTACTATCAGGCTTCGGTGGAGGCTTGACATGGGGCACACTCATTCTTACAATTTAGGTAATCATGTGGTGAACACATTGTTATAAAAAACTATTTATTTTAAAGGAGTCCTATCATGGCAGTATTTGAAAAAGTACAAGAAATTATCGTTGAAGAACTTGGAAAAGACGCATCAGAAGTAACACTTGAATCAACTTTTGATGATTTGGACGCAGATTCATTGGACTTGTTCCAAGTAATCTCAGAAATCGAAGATGCTTTTGATATCCAAATCGAAGCAGAAGATGACTTGAAAACAGTTGGTGACTTGGTTGCCTATGTTGAAGAGCAAACAAAATAAACAGAATATAGATAGAAGGAGTAGGGAAACCCGCTCCCTCTTGTTTAGGCAATAGTTTGATTGTCAAATTATGATGGTATCGAACTATTACGTAAGCAAGAAATGATGGAGGCACTATGAAAACACGTATTACAGAATTATTGAACATTGATTATCCTATTTTCCAAGGAGGAATGGCCTGGGTTGCTGATGGTGATTTGGCAGGAGCTGTTTCCAAGGCTGGAGGACTAGGGATTATCGGTGGGGGGAATGCCCCTAAAGAAGTTGTCAAGGCAAATATTGATAAAATCAAATCATTGACTGATAAACCCTTTGGTGTCAACATCATGCTCTTGTCTCCCTTTGTGGAAGATATTGTAGACCTCGTTATCGAGGAAGGGGTTAAGGTAGTTACAACAGGCGCAGGAAATCCAAGCAAATACATGGAACGTTTCCATGAAGCTGGTATTACGGTTATTCCTGTTGTACCAAGTGTTGCCCTAGCTAAACGTATGGAAAAAATCGGTGCGGACGCTGTTATTGCAGAAGGAATGGAGGCTGGGGGGCATATCGGTAAATTAACTACCATGACCTTGGTGCGCCAGGTAGCTGCTGCTGTATCTATTCCTGTTATTGCTGCAGGAGGGATTGCGGATGGTGAAGGTGCTGCTGCAGGCTTTATGCTAGGTGCAGAGGCTATTCAGGTTGGAACTCGCTTTGTCGTTGCAAAAGAGTCTAATGCCCATCCAAATTATAAGGCGAAAATTTTAAAAGCTAGAGATATTGATACTACGATTTCAGCTCAACACTTTGGACATGCTGTGCGTGCGATTAAAAATCAGTTGACTCGTGATTTTGAACAAGCTGAAAAAGATGCCTTTAAACAAGACAATCCAGATTTGGAAATTTTTGAACAAATGGGAGCAGGTGCTCTAGCCAAAGCTGTTGTTCACGGAGATGTGGATGGTGGTTCTGTTATGGCAGGTCAAATCGCAGGCCTTGTTTCCAAAGAAGAGACCGTTGAAGAAATCCTAAAAGATTTGTATTACGGAGCAGCTAAGAAAATTCAAGAAGAAGCCTCTCGTTGGGCAGGAGTTGTAAGAAATGACTAAAACAGCCTTTTTATTTGCTGGTCAAGGTGCCCAGTATCTAGGTATGGGACGGGATCTCTATGATCACTACTCTATTGTCAAAGAAACGATTGATCAAGCAAGTCAGGTGCTCGGTTATGATTTGCGTCATCTTATTGATACAGAAGAAGAAAAACTCAATCAGACTCGCTATACGCAACCAGCTATTTTAGCGACTTCAGTTGCTATCTACCATTTATTGCAAGAAAAGGGCTATCAGCCTGATATGGTTGCTGGTTTGTCTCTTGGAGAATACTCTGCCTTGGTAGCTAGCGGTGCCTTGGATTTTGAAGATGCGGTTGCTTTGGTTGCTAAGCGTGGCGCCTATATGGAAGAAGCAGCTCCTGCTGGCTCTGGCAAGATGGTAGCAGTTCTCAACATGCCAGTAGAGGTCATTAAGGAAGCCTGTCAAAAAGCTTCTGAACTTGGAGTGGTTACTCCAGCCAACTATAATACACCTGCACAAATCGTGATTGGTGGAGAAGTGGTTGCAGTTGATCGAGCTGTTGAACTTTTGCAGGAAGCAGGTGCCAAACGCTTGATTCCTCTCAAAGTCTCAGGACCTTTTCATACCGCTCTCCTTGAGCCTGCTAGCCAGAAACTAGCTGAAACTCTAGCTCAGGTAAGTTTTTCAGATTTTACTTGTCCCCTAGTCGGCAATACAGAAGCTGCTGTCATGAAAAAAGATGACATCGCTCAACTCTTGACGCGTCAGGTCAAGGAAGCAGTTCGTTTCTATGAAAGCATTGCGGTTATGCAAGAAGCAGGCGTAACCAACTTTATCGAGATTGGACCGGGGAAAGTCTTGTCAGGCTTTGTCAAAAAGATTGATAAGACAGCTAAACTAGCCAATGTTGAAGATCAGGCTAGCTTGGAAGCCTTGCTAGAAAACAAGTAATCCCTTCTCCCATAAATACAAGAGGAAACAGGAGAAAAGAATGCAACTAAAAAATAAAAATATCTTTATTACAGGTTCGAGTCGTGGGATTGGTCTTGCCATCGCCCACAAGTTTGCTCAAGCAGGAGCCAATATTGTCTTAAACAGTCGTGGTGCAATTTCAGAAGAATTGCTCGCTGAGTTTTCAAACTATGGTGTCAAGGTGGTTCCTATATCAGGAGACGTGTCAGATTTTGCAGACGCTAAGCGTATGGTTGATCAAGCTATTGCTGAGCTAGGTTCAGTAGATGTTTTGGTCAACAATGCAGGAATTACCCAAGATACCCTGATGCTCAAGATGACAGAAGCAGATTTTGAAAAAGTGCTCAAGGTTAACTTGACTGGTGCCTTTAACATGACACAATCAGTCTTGAAACCGATGATAAAAGCTAGAGAAGGTGCTATCATTAATATGTCTAGTGTTGTTGGTTTGATGGGGAATATCGGTCAAGCTAACTATGCAGCTTCTAAGGCTGGTTTGATTGGTTTTACCAAGTCTGTGGCGCGTGAAGTGGCCAATCGCAATATCAGGGTTAATGCTATTGCACCTGGAATGATTGAGTCCGATATGACAGCTGTTCTATCAGACAAGGTAAAAGATGCTATGCTGGCACAAATTCCTATGAAAGAATTTGGGCAGGCAGAGCAGGTTGCAGATTTAACAGTATTTTTAGCAGGCCAAGATTATCTAACTGGTCAAGTGGTTGCCATTGATGGTGGCTTAAGTATGTAGCAGAAGCTAGAGGTAAAAAAGATGAAACTAAATCGCGTAGTAGTAACAGGTTATGGAGTAACATCTCCAATCGGAAATACACCAGAAGAATTTTGGAATAGTTTGACAACTGGAAAAATCGGAATTGGTCAAATTACGAAATTTGATCATAGTGACTTTGATGTTCATAATGCAGCAGAAATCCAAGATTTTCCTTTTGATAAATACTTTGTAAAGAAAGATACCAATCGTTTTGATAACTATTCTTTATATGCCTTGTATGCGGCTCAAGAAGCTGTCAATCATGCCAATTTAGATGTAGAGGCTCTTGATAAAGATCGTTTTGGTGTTATTGTGGCCTCTGGTATTGGTGGAATCAAGGAAATTGAAGATCAAGTGCTTCGCCTAAATGACAAAGGACCAAAACGTTTGAAACCATTGACCCTTCCAAAAGCCTTGCCAAATATGGCTTCAGGAAATGTTGCTATGCGTTTTGGAGCAAACGGTGTTTGTAAATCGATCAATACTGCCTGCGCTTCATCAAATGACGCGATTGGTGATGCCTTCCGTTCAATTAAGTTTGGCTTCCAAGATGTCATGTTGGTAGGTGGGTCAGAAGCTTCTATTACACCTTTTGCTATTGCTGGTTTCCAAGCCCTGACAGCTCTCTCTACTACAGAGGATCCAACTCGTGCTTCCATTCCATTTGATAAGGACCGTAATGGTTTTGTCATGGGTGAAGGTTCAGGGATGTTGGTTCTTGAAAGTCTGGAACACGCTGAAAAACGTGGGGCTACTATCCTTGCTGAAGTGGTTGGTTACGGAAACACTTGTGATGCCTATCATATGACTTCCCCACATCCAGAAGGTCAGGGAGCTATCAAGGCTATCAAACTAGCCTTGGAAGAAGCTGAGATTTCTCCAGAGCAAGTAGCCTATGTCAATGCTCACGGAACGTCAACTCCTGCTAATGAAAAAGGAGAAAGTGGTGCGATCGTAGCTGTTCTTGGTAAGGAAGTACCTGTATCATCAACTAAGTCTTTCACCGGACATTTGCTGGGGGCTGCAGGTGCAGTAGAAGCTATCGTAACAATCGAGGCTATGCGTCATAACTTTGTACCAATGACAGCTGGAACAAGTGAAGTATCAGATTATATCGAAGCCAATGTCGTTTATGGACAAGGCTTGGAGCAAGAAATTCCATATGCTATTTCAAATACCTTTGGTTTTGGTGGCCACAATGCAGTTCTTGCTTTCAAACGTTGGGAGAATAAATAAGTATGAATTTAAACGATATTAAAGACTTGATGTCTCAATTTGACCAGTCAAGTTTGAGAGAATTTTCTTATAAAAATGGGACGGATGAGTTGCAGTTTAGCAAGAATGAAGCTAGACTTGTACCTGAAGTTGCAGCTCAAGTCGCTCCAGCGCCCGTTCTAGCAACACCAAGTCCAGTAGCGCTTTCATCTGCTCCAGCAGAAACTGTAGTGGAAGAAACTTCGGCGCCAGTAGAAGCAAGTGTGGCTGCTGAGGGAGATGTTGTAGAGAGCCCACTTGTTGGGGTGGCTTACTTGGCTGCTGGTCCAGATAAACCTGCCTTTGTAACAGTTGGTGATAGTGTTAAAAAAGGCCAAACATTGGTAATTATTGAAGCCATGAAAGTCATGAATGAAATCCCAGCTCCTAAGGATGGTGTGGTAACAGAAATTCTCGTTTCTAATGAAGAAATGGTTGAGTTTGGTAAAGGATTGGTACGTATCAAATGATCGATATTCAAGGAATCAAAGAAGCCCTTCCCCACCGTTATCCTATGCTCCTAGTGGACCGTGTGTTGGAAGTGAGCGAGGATACTATTGTTGCTATCAAAAATGTAACCATCAATGAGCCCTTCTTCAACGGTCATTTTCCTCAATACCCTGTCATGCCAGGTGTTCTGATTATGGAAGCCTTGGCGCAAACAGCTGGTGTCTTGGAGTTATCAAAACCTGAAAATAAGGGGAAACTGGTCTTTTACGCTGGTATGGACAAGGTTAAGTTCAAGAAGCAAGTTGTGCCTGGAGACCAATTGCTTATGACAGCGACTTTTGTCAAACGTCGTGGCACGATTGCTGTGGTTGAAGCAAAGGCTGAAGTGGATGGCAAGCTTGCAGCTAGTGGTACTCTTACCTTTGCAATAGGGAACTAAGGAGGTTCTCCATGTTTCGAAAAATTTTAATTGCCAATCGTGGTGAAATTGCGGTTCGTATTATCCGTGCGGCGCGTGAATTGGGCATTGCAACGGTGGCGGTTTATTCAACTGCTGATAAGGAAGCTCTTCATACGCTTTTGGCAGATGAAGCAGTTTGTATTGGCCCTGGTAAGCCAACAGAGTCTTATCTCAATATTAATGCGGTTCTATCAGCTGCAGTCTTGACTGAGGCAGAAGCCATTCACCCAGGTTTCGGATTTCTCAGTGAAAATTCCAAATTTGCAACCATGTGTGAAGAGGTGGGGATTAAGTTTATCGGCCCATCTGGTCATGTCATGGATATGATGGGAGACAAAATCAATGCGCGTGCTCAGATGATCAAAGCTGGTGTTCCAGTCATTCCAGGTTCAGATGGAGAAGTGCATAACTCTGAGGAAGCTTTGATTGTTGCTGAAAAAATTGGCTACCCTGTTATGCTCAAGGCTTCAGCAGGTGGAGGTGGTAAAGGGATTCGTAAGGTTGAAAAACCAGAAGACCTCGTTTCAGCCTTTGAAACTGCCTCTAGTGAAGCCAAGGTCAATTATGGCAATGGTGCCATGTACATAGAACGGGTTATCTATCCAGCTCGTCACATTGAGGTTCAAATCCTAGGAGATGAACACGGAAATGTGATTCATTTAGGTGAACGGGATTGTTCTCTTCAACGGAATAACCAAAAGGTTTTAGAAGAAAGTCCTTCGATTGCAATCGGAAAAACGCTGCGTCATGAAATCGGTGCTGCGGCTGTTCGAGCGGCAGAGTCTGTTGGCTATGAGAATGCAGGGACAATTGAGTTTCTTCTTGATGAAGCCAGTGGCAAATTCTATTTCATGGAAATGAATACTCGTGTTCAGGTGGAACATCCAGTAACAGAATTTGTTTCAGGTGTGGATATCGTTAAGGAACAAATTCGCATTGCGGCAGGTCAGCCTCTGTCTGTTAAGCAAGAAGATATTGTCCTACGCGGTCATGCCATCGAGTGTCGGATCAATGCAGAAAATCCAGCCTTTAATTTTGCTCCAAGTCCAGGTAAGATTACTAATCTCTATCTGCCAAGTGGTGGAGTTGGCTTGCGCGTGGATTCAGCAGTTTATCCAGGTTATACCATTCCACCTTATTATGATAGTATGATTGCTAAAATCATCGTTCACGGTGAAAATCGTTTTGATGCCTTGATGAAAATGCAACGTGCCCTCTATGAATTAGAGATTGAAGGGGTGCAGACCAATGCAGATTTCCAGCTTGACCTCATTTCAGATCGCAATGTCATTGCTGGAGATTACGATACTTCCTTCTTGATGGAAACCTTTTTACCCAAATATCAAGAAAAAGAATAAAATGACTTCAAGAGTTTAAACCGAAAAGGGGAATCAATGGCTCTATTTAGTAAAAAAGATAAGTATATTCGAATCAATCCCAATCGTTCGGTTAGGGAAAAACCTCAAGCCAAGCCAGAGGTTCCAGATGAATTATTTTCCCAGTGTCCAGGCTGTAAGCATACCATTTATCAGAAGGATCTGGGAAGTGAGCGTATCTGTCCGCACTGTAGTTACACCTTTCGTATTTCTGCCCAAGAACGCTTGGCTCTGACGATTGATATGGGAACCTTCAAGGAATTGTTTACGGGGATTGAAAGCAAGGATCCCTTGCATTTCCCTGGTTACCAAAAGAAACTAGCAACCATGCGTGAAAAAACAGGTCTGGATGAAGCTGTTGTGACAGGAACAGCTCTTATTAAAGGTCAGACTGTGGCTCTTGGGATTATGGATTCTAACTTTATCATGGCTTCTATGGGTACAGTTGTAGGTGAAAAAATCACTCGCTTATTTGAGTATGCAACTGTCGAAAAATTGCCAGTTGTCCTCTTCACAGCCTCTGGTGGAGCCCGTATGCAGGAAGGAATCATGAGTCTCATGCAGATGGCCAAGATCTCTGCAGCAGTTAAGCGCCATTCAAATGCTGGTCTCTTTTATCTGACCATTTTGACAGATCCAACGACAGGTGGTGTGACGGCTTCTTTCGCTATGGAAGGCGATATCATTCTGGCTGAACCACAGAGCCTGGTCGGTTTTGCTGGGCGTCGTGTGATTGAAAATACGGTTCGTGAAAGTTTGCCTGAGGATTTCCAAAAGGCAGAATTTCTACTGGAACATGGCTTTGTGGATGCTATTGTCAAAAGAAGAGACTTGCCAGATACCATTGCTAGCCTAGTCAGATTGCACGGAGGGAGTCCTAGATGAATATTGCAAAAATAGTCAGAGAAGCGCGTGAACAGAGTCGCTTGACAAGTTTGGACTTTGCGACAGGCATTTTTGATGACTTTATCCAATTACACGGTGACCGTTCTTTTCGTGATGATGGTGCAGTTGTTGGTGGTATCGGCTGGCTTGGAGACCAAGCTGTAACAGTGGTTGGTATCCAAAAAGGCAAGAGCTTGCAAGATAACCTCAAACGGAATTTTGGCCAACCTCATCCAGAAGGATACCGTAAGGCCCTACGTTTGATGAAACAGGCTGAAAAATTTGGCCGACCAGTTGTCACCTTTATCAATACAGCAGGTGCCTATCCTGGTGTCGGAGCGGAAGAACGTGGACAAGGGGAAGCTATTGCTCGCAATCTCATGGAAATGAGTGACCTGAAAGTTCCGATTATCGCCATCATTATAGGTGAAGGTGGTTCAGGCGGGGCTCTGGCTCTAGCAGTCGCAGACCGTGTTTGGATGCTGGAAAATTCTATCTATGCCATTCTCAGCCCAGAAGGCTTTGCTTCTATTCTTTGGAAGGACGGCACTCGTGCCATGGAAGCGGCAGAACTGATGAAAATCACTTCACACGAGCTGCTAGAAATGGACGTGGTAGATAAGGTGATTTCTGAAGCAGGGCTTTCTAGCAAAGAATTAATTAAGAATGTCAAAAAAGAACTCCAAGCTGAGCTAGCTAGACTTTCGCAAAAACCGTTAGAAGCGTTGTTGGAAGAACGCTATCAACGATTTAGAAAATACTAATACCTCAGAATACGCAAAAACTAGAACTGGCAGTCAGTTCTAGTTTTTATGTGGTTCTTACTCTGTATCAAGGACGAAGTAAAAGGTGCTTGGAAGACCAAACACCTTTTCGATTATTCATTTTCTTCAGTTACAAACTGACTAAGCAGTCCATTGATAAAACGGGCTGATTTTTGATCTGAAAAATTCTTGGCAAGTTCAATAGCTTCATTGACTGCTACCAGCTGAGGTGTATCAAATGATGTGATTTCAAAGATTCCCAAGCGTAGTAAGTTTTTTTCGACCAAAGTCAAACGTTCAACTGTCCAGCCTGATTTGAGGTGCTGGTTGATTTGTTTATCCAACTCGTCTTTTTGAGCTTGAACGCCAGAAACCAAGTTCAGAAGAAAGGCAGGGATTTGCACATCTGCATCTTCACGGTCATGCGTGTAGGCAAAGTGACAAGCTGTTTCCATATCTGTGCCGAATTCAAGACTCATAAGAGCTTGAAAAGCGCATTTACGAAGTTCGCGTCTAGATTCTAATAATGGACTAGTCATTGAGGAAGTCCTCGTTAAATAGATCTTTCAACTCAGGTTTTGGTGTTTTATCTGGAACGATTCCTGCAACATGGATGTTGACAGCAGCAAGTTCCACATCAGCCATATCTCGGACAGCATCTTTGACTGCTTTTTGAATAGCAAGAGCCACTTTTGGTACTTTCACACCGTACTCAAGGTAGAGATAAATGTCAGCAGTTAGTTCTTCGTTGCTTTCTTTTAAGTAGACGCCACGACCAAGAGAGAGTTTTGATAGGGTATCAGATACGGATTTATTTGAAAATGAGTGGACACCATCAACTTTAGCAGTTGCGATGGCAATGATTTTTTCAAGTACACGTGGAGCGATAACGATTTCGCCAAATTGTTCTTCAATTCCCATAGAATGACCTCTTTCTAGAGATTAGGCACGAGAAACGTAAGTTCCTTCTGCAGTGTTGATGATCAATTTTTGTCCAGCTTCGATGAAGTCAGGAACGTTGACAACAAGTCCAGTTTCCATAGTTGCTGGTTTACCAGAACCTGTAACAGTAGCACCTTTGATAGATGGTTGTGTTTCAGCGACTGTCAATTCAACAGTAGTTGGTACAGTTACACCGATTACTTCAGTTCCGTAGAATTGGATTTTCACATCAGAGTTTTCAAGGATGTAAAGCAATTCATTTTCAACGTTTACGACTGGGATTTCGTATTGGTCGTAAGTTTCAGTGTTCATGAAGTAGGCAGTTTCATCCATTTTGTACAAGTATTGAGCTGGAACAGTTTCGATAATAGCTTGTTCGAATTTTTCTTCTGGACGGTAGCTTGTGTCAAAAGTAGAACCAGTACGGACATCACGTAATTTCATACGCATGATTGTGTTCCCTTTACCTGGTTTGTGGTGGCTAGCTTCCAAAACGCGGATTAATTTTCCGTCTGCAGTTTCAAATGTCATACCAGCTTTCAATTTGCTTGCTTCAATCATGTTTTTACCTCTTTAATAAAATAATTTACTCTTTATTGTACCATAAAAGACAACATTACTCAAATGTCAGAAGGAGCTTAATTAGTTGACTGGTACGATATTTCCATCTTCGTCTTTGGTGACGAGAACGTATTTCCCATCAACTTCGATATAAAAATTCTTGCTAGTAGCTTGTCCAGTATTTTGAGCCGGTGCTTGATTTTGGACTTGTTGGCTTAGTTGACCACCGAGAGTTTGGCCAAGATTCATTCCCATAAACATGTTCATCCCATTGCCATTCCCTTCGTTGGCAGCTGCAGCAATAAGCGCTTCGTTACGAGCGCGGCGTTCTTCAATCTCAATCGTGTTGTACTTCATTGCCACGAGCTCACTGTCGAGCTTGCGAACGATATCAAGACTTTCTTGGTCGTAGCTGAGGTCTTCAAGCAAGATATTAGTTGCTTCAATCCCGTAGAGACCTGTCCAAACCTTGTTGACTTCTTGTTTAGCGAGTTCGTTAAAGGTATCTTGGTTGGCATTGAGGCTATAGATATCAACCTTGTTTTCGTTGGTGTATTTGGCAATGGCAATCGCAATTTTCGGTGCAATATTTTGACGGAGCGTTCCTTGAGCTACATCCTGGAGAGTGAATGGCTGTCCGTCAGTAATTTGACGGCTAACAGAACTCACGTAGAAGAGGACTGGGTCTGCTATTTTTACATCAAACAAGCCATAGAAACGGATGTTAAGCAGTTGTTGGTAACGTTCGCTGAAGTATTCGACCGCATTTTGTGTGCCGAACTTATTGCCTGCAATAGGTTGCATGCGGATAAAGATAATTTACTGTTGGGTGATGACTTGTCCACCAAAAGAGAAACGGTTTTTAAAGTTTTCCCAAGCGCCTTTTAAACCCACTTTTTCAAGGAGCCAGGCGTTATCACCAGCTTGCCATTCGTGGCTACCAGCTTCGAGAACTTCACCAAGGAAGGTACCGTTGTTTACCAAAACAGCGCTATAGCCTTGAGGAACGATAACTACACTGCCATCTGACAAGAGGCCTGTGTTTTGATTGCTGTGACGAGAACGTCCATCTGGGTCTTTTGTGAGTAGTTGTCCCTTGATGGCCAAGGCATCGCCAGAGACATTGTCTGGAAGGACGATGGCTTCCTTGAATTTACTATCATTAAAACTATTTAAGCCTGCTGATAAGGCTGCACGTATAAATCCCATAATTCCTCCTAATTATAAAGCTCGTCTTCATCCACAACATCATAGGTATCCAGTACCCATTGGTTTGGACTGCGAGAGAGATTGGCACCACAGTAGTCGCACTCGCTAACTGCAGAGATTTTCAATGGGGCGCCACAGTTTGGACAGTGGTCACTCACAACTTGGTCTGGATTGACTGCTTGCGTTTGGCTACCGTGTTGACGGATAAAGTTCAATTGATACACGGTGAAGAGATCTTTTTTAGGATCTCCTTCAATGACACGGCGAGTCTCATCGTCAATGACATAGTCTCGTAAAATTGATGATAGAATCACCACTAAGGTATCGTTTCCGTCAGGATTTTCAATGAACTCCTTGATGCGAACATTTTCGATACAAACTTTCTCTAAAACATTGGTTGTCTTAGCTCGGATGTGATCTTCTAATTGCGTGCTGTGCTGTGAATAGAGACTAGTACTTTCTAAAGCTCGGACAGAGTTCCAATTTTTCTCAGTCCAGGCGACCTGTAATTTAAGGTAGACTTCCTTAACCCAAGAAATGAAGGCATCAGCGTCAAAGTTTGGATCCCCATATTTTACACGACTAATGGCCAAAGTGTTATGTTCAATTCGTCGGTGGATTGGTTGATAGTTGGTATTACTGTGGCTTGTGCTTGAATTATTTGCTTTATTTT
>NZ_CAJZDT010000004.1:0-32466 GCF_915066115.1 uncultured Streptococcus sp.
ACAGCCAATTTTACTTGAGTGTCTTTTTCAAATTTAGGAACGATGTAGTGGTAGTTGGTGTTGAACCATTTCTTCATTGGAAGGGCGCGAACGTCCCCTTTTTCTCCTTGGTAACCACGCCCCAAAGCGAAGTAGCGCTCAAGGTCAGACAAGTCCAAGTTTTGAACAGATGCAGGTACCACGTTGAAAAGGAAAGCTGCATCTAGGAAGTTGTCATAGTGAGAAAAGTCATTTGATGGAATTTCAGTGATGCCTTTTTCTTTGACAATGTTCCAGTGTTTAGCACGCAATTCTTTTGCTGCTGCCAAAAGTTCTTCTTCTGAGATTTCTTTTCTAAAGTATTTTTCAGTTGTAAATTTTAATTCGCGGAATTCGCCCAAACGAGGGAAACCGATGATCGTAGTTGACATGATGTGTCCTCCAAAATTTGTTGTTGAAACTATCTTAACAGAAAAGAAACTGTCTGTATAATTGTAAATAATTAGGCTTTGATATAGTTTGAAACTATATCACTTTTTCGAACAAAAGAAAAAGACTTGAGATAAATGCCTCAAATCCTTTGTATAGCTTGTTTTTGGCTGTATTTTAGTTGGAATACTCAAATACGTTATTAGTAATTCTTATAAGTGACTATGACTTGTTATTAGAAAAGACTATAGGTTGATTTTTCTTTTGTAATTCTGATATTTCCCTGAAAAAGTGCGGACGGGAAGTAAAATTATCCAGTGGATGATTTTAGCCAACCAAGTAATTTCATCCCTATCAACTCTTTCTCTGTTCAAGTGGGACGACTGCTAATGTCTTTCCTAAACTGGCTAGAACTTTTAAGACTGTGTCCAACTGAGGACTTGTCTTTCCTGTTTCCATCCTAGCTATGACAGGCTGGCTTACTCCACTAAGTTCTTCTAGCTTTTTTTGACTGATTCCTTGTTCATGCCTAGCCTCAATCAGCTCACTCATAATAGCCACTCGCATATCACTTTCAAGGATTTCCTCCTTAGTAAATAGTTCAGACCGGACATCCTTCCAATTACTCCCAATGGCACTATTCTTCATCACTTAACCCTCTTTCTTTTAAGTCTTTCAGTTCACGCTTAGCTTGTTCAATCTCTCTCCTAGGAGTTTTCTGAGTCTTTTTGACAAAATGATGTAAAAGGACAAAACTCCCATCAAGCCACGCTACAAATAAAATTCGATCTCTCAGTGGTCTTAGTTCCCAAATCTCATCTTCTAAATGTTTGATATAGAGTTCACCAGCTCTCGTCCCATGCTGACTAAGCAACTCGATATAGTCATTTAGTTTATTGAGTTTGATGCGACTATCCTTACTTTTCTGACTAGCCAATTCTCTCATATAATCCAAAACTGGCTCGTTTCCATTTTTGTCCTTATAGAAGTAAATCGTATGCACCAAGCAACCTCTTTCTAATTTAATTATAACTCAAAAGTTATTAAAAGTAAATCCTAACATTTATAAAAAGAAGACCTTAGAAAAATTCCAAAGGTCTCATCTTTATTATTCGAAAAAAATTACGGGAAGAGGTATAAATTGAAGGCAATCCTTACTATTATTCCAGCTCTATCCCCTTCTCTCGGAGATTAGCCAGACACTCCTCATAGTAGGCATCGTCATGTTCGCTGTATATAGGATTGCCCAACTTTTCCTCAGGCAAGTTCTCATATGGAGGGCAGGTCTTGCCACGGTAGTTCTTGGCCAGCCACTACAGACTGACATTGTAGCCACGGTCAGCCATTTCCTCCATGATCAAGCGATGATAGGCATAGAGACGATAGGGCGAATGGGTAAAAACATAGTCCACTGTCGCATGCTTTCTGCCCCAGCCATTGCCACGCAGGGCGCAGCATTCTCGATGTTGCCCCAAAAGTTGAGGACGCGGAAGCTGTGAAATCAAAGCCTCATGCCAAAGTCTCATGGGTTTCTCCTTTCAGTAAGGTCGAATATTGCAAGTAGGTATTTGGATAGTTTCCCAGCAGGTCTCTGGTTTTCGCAATCACATCTTCCTTAGAAGCCTGACCAAAGCGGTAGCGATCCAGCAAAAGCATGTAGTCTTTTCTCTCAGCTTCTGTCGCTTTCTTTTTAAAATAGCCCCAAATATGCTGAAAAGCATTGCAAACCTGACCCCTATGCTCTGGAATCTGGCAGGCACGGTCAATCATCTCCTGAACCTGACTCACCTCCACCTCTTCATTCTTCAAGTATTGGCGAATCTCATTGTAAATATTGCTAGAATGGCTCAGGACAAGGTATTTGTTTCTAGCCCAGAGTTGTTGGCAAAGGGCACGTTGATTGTTATTCATAATTGACATTATACCATATTTGGATTTATAAATATCTATTCCTATCTTATAATCTTATAAAATTGCCTTTTTTAAAGCCGCTTGAAGTTCTTCATCTACTGCATAAATATAGAGTCCATTTACTCCTCTTGTAAGTAAAACATTTAATTCATTTTTTAAAAGATCTTCACCAAAATTTTTCATTTCACCATTTTCGAGTTTCCTATTTTGAACTGCTCCTTTATTTTTACTAGCAGAGATATCAAACTTAATTTTACCATCTCTATATTTAACCGATGGACCAATAATGACTCCAGCATAATTCAAATCAAAACCTTGCACAGTAAAAGTGGATCCTACTTCATCAATAGTTTGTGGTTGTTCAATCCAAGAAAGTTTAGAGTTTTTCCTATCCCTACTCAATTCTCTATTCCAAGGACATAACCAGCCATCTATTTCCACACACCAATAATTTTTATATTCATCTTTATATCTATATTTATAACTATCTTTATATTTTTCTCCAGGTTTAGATTGACTACTATATTCCCAGTCATAAGTTGCTATTAACCTAGAAATCCCCAAATGCCGATTCTTATCCTTTAATTTAATAGCGTCCTGTAATTCCTTGGGAGAATTAAATATCTGGATATCATAGTTATTGTCTTCTTTTAATTTGGTAATTTCTCTCTTATCAATAATATTTCTAATCCAACTAATTGTAGATTCACTAGCTTTTATACGCATTTGATTATTTAATTCAATTAAATTGCCAGACAACCTCGCTTGATGTTGTAAAGTCAAAAATGAATCATCTACCCATATTTGAGATTTATTCATTATTTGATTATCATCGTACACTAAAACTACTACTTTAGATTTTGATAGTATATCTTTTAAATGATTACCACCTTGATAAGCTTGATTTTTTGCAGTCAAAAGTAAGTGTCCTTCGTCAATAACAACTATACCAGCATTAGCATCTTGCTTTTTTAGTGCGTTTAAAAACTGAGTTGGTTTCATAGCAACATCAAGAGTTGAACCACTCTTCCATTCAAGCTTTTTCTCTATTTCTTTATAGACACTCAATTGATCATCATGATTAACAACCAAATTAATTGCATTATTTTCTCTTAGGAAATCCGTGTCATCAGAATTTAATAGATCATCGATTAAAGAACTCATCAAAACAGTTTTACCAGCACCAGCTTCTCCTTTAACCAAGATTAAAGTTCCAAACTCGTTCTTACTAAGTGCTGATGTAATTTTAAAAATGATTTCATTTTTCGCTTTTAATTGCTCATTGGTTAATTTATGAAATGGAGAAGATTTAAAAATTGCAGAATTTCTAACAATACTTTCTGATGGAAATAAATACTTATTTTTCTTATTTAACGAACTCCAAATTTTGGTAAAAATCTCATCAAGCTCATCAGAAGTATAATATTTATTTTGAGGATTCCCTCGCCTATTTTGAACATTTGAAACATTATCAACGCTTAATAAATACAACATTAGTCTATTCTCAATATCTAGTGTCAAAGACTTATTAAAGTGATGATGACCTATAACAAACATTTTAGTAGTATTTGATTTTGAAAATTTAACCCAATCTTCTCTAATTTCACCTAAATGTTGATTTGTACGACGTACAATATCTGTTGTTTCACCTACATAAACACTATAACCATCAGAATTTTTATCATTTACAATATATATAGTCGGATATTCAAACAATAGCATCTTGTTTTCATCACGAAAACTGATTTTTAAAGTTTCCTGTAAAGTGTCTAATGAACCACTTTCATATTCTACTTCTTCAATTACTGGTTTCAATATTTTACTCATATCAGTTACTCAACACTATAATTCAGTATATTTTTTATTATTTCCTTTACTTAATTTAACAGGATATTTCGCTTTATTTTTTTCTAATTTTTCTTCAATAATCTGTTCTATATCCAGTTGTAAATTATCAGCTAACATTATTGAATATATTAGCACATCCGCTAGTTCTTCTTTAATTCTTTCAAGAGACTTTGTTGTAACTTCTTCAGATTGCTTCCATTGGAACAATTCTAGAAGTTCACTAGATTCCAGCAAGATAGATATAGCTAAATCTTTTTCATTGTGAAATTTTCTCCAATCCCGATCATCCCGAAATTTATTAATTTTCTCTATTGTTGATTTCATTTCAATTCTCCAATATGAATTTACTTATACACATTATATCATGAAACCTATTCTTAAATTTTATAAAAGGCATAAAATTAGGTTTGAATTCTTGAGCTTCACTCTCACAAAAATACTCATTCCCCCTTTCTCCTCCAAAATATGGTATAGTAGAATTATACTATCTAAGAGGAGTTTACATGTCACAGGATAAACAAATGAAAGCTGTTTCTCCCCTTCTACAGCAAGTTATCAATATCTCATCGATTGTCGGTGGTGTTGGGAGTTTGATTTTCTGTATTTGGGCTTATCAGGCTGGGATTTTACAATCTAAGGAAACCCTCTCAGCCTTTATTCAGCAGGCAGGTATCTGGGGGCCACCTCTCTTTATCTTTTTACAGATTTTACAAACGGTCGTCCCTATCATTCCTGGGGCCTTGACCTCGGTGGCAGGGGTCTTTATCTACGGCCACATCATCGGGACTATCTACAACTATATCGGCATCGTGATTGGCTGTGCCATTATCTTTTATCTAGTGCGCCTCTATGGGGCTGCCTTTGTCCAGTCTGTCGTCAGCAAGCGCACCTATGACAAGTATATCGGTTGGTTGGATAAGGGCAATCGTTTTGACCGTTTCTTTATCTTTATGATGATTTGGCCCATTAGTCCAGCTGACTTTCTCTGTATGCTGGCTGCCCTGACCAAGATGAGCTTCAAGCGCTATATGACCATCATCATTCTGACCAAGCCCTTTACTCTCGTTGTTTATACCTACGGTCTGACCTATATTATCGACTTTTTCTGGCAAATGCTTTGACATGTAAAAAATCCGTTTGGTTTCCCAAGCGGATTTTGTGCTTTATTTTGAAACTTCTTTTGCAAGAACAAAGTTCCCAAGCGTAGCAGAACCATTTTCTGCGACTGCTGGTGTTACGATGTAATCACGCACGTCTGGAACTGGTAGGTAACCGTTGAGCAAGGATGTGAATTTCTCACGGACACGGTCCAACATGTGCTGTTGAGCCATGACCCCACCACCAAAGACGATCACATCTGGGCGGAAAGTCACTGTCGCATTAACCGCAGCTTGAGCGATATAGTAGGCTTGAACATCCCAAACAGGGTTGTTCAGTTCAATGTTTTCCCCACGAACACCTGTACGAGCTTCCAAACTTGGACCAGCTGCATAACCTTCCAAACAACCCTTGTGGAAAGGACAAACACCGTTGAATTCTTTATCAATATCCATTGGGTGTCTAGCAACATAGTAGTGACCCATTTCAGGGTGACCCACACCGCCGATAAACTCACCACGTTGGATAACACCTGCACCGATACCTGTACCGATTGTGTAGTAAACCAAGTTTTCAATACGAGCACCAGCATTGTTACGGGCAACCACTTCACCATAGGCAGAGCTGTTTACATCTGTTGTGAAGTACATTGGCACGTTTAGGGCGCGGCGAAGGGCACCAAGCAAGTCCACATTTGCCCAGTTTGGTTTTGGAGTCGTTGTGATAAAGCCATAAGTTTTTGAGTTTTTATCAATATCAATCGGACCAAATGAACCAACTGCAAGACTAGCAAGATTATCGAATTTTGAGAAGAACTCGATGGTTTTATCGATTGTTTCGATTGGAGTTGTTGTTGGAAATTGTGTTTTTTCTACAACGTTAAAGTTTTCATCACCGACAGCACAGACAAACTTTGTACCGCCCGCTTCCAAGCTTCCATATAATTTTGTCATGATAAACCTCTTGTTTTTATTTTCTTTATTATAGCATATTTCGAAAGTCTAAATTTCTCTATTTTTTAGATTTTCCTCTGTAAATCTTACCATTCAAGCAAAAACGAACAAACATGTCATTTGTTCGTTTTCACATTAAAGAGGATTGATTAGATTTTCACTTCGATAACAGCATCCCCCTTCGCAACTGAACCTGTTGCGACTGGAGCTACTGAAGCGTAGTCAGCTGTGTTTGTAACGATAACCATTGTTGTATCATCAAGACCAGCTGCAGCGATTTTGTTTGAGTCAAATGTTCCAAGAACATCGCCAGCTTTTACCTTGTCACCTTGGGCAACTTTTTGTTCGAAACCTTCACCGTTCATAGTTACAGTGTCGATACCAACGTGAATCAAGACTTCAGCTCCATTAGTTGTTTTCAAACCAAAGGCATGTCCTGTTGCAAAGGCGATTGAAACTTCAGCATCAGCTGGTGCATAAACCACACCTTGGCTAGGTTTCACAGCGATACCTTGTCCCATAGCTCCACTTGAGAAGACTGGGTCATTGACATCAGTAAGAGCTACAACGTCACCAACGATAGGAGTTACAAGTGTTTCATCTTGAAGAGCTGCTGGAATGTTACCAGTTGTTTCTTCTTGGACCAAACGTTCTGTCTCTACTTCAGTAGCAACTTCTTTTTCATCCTCATAACCAAACATATAAGTAAGAGCGAAACCAAGAACGAATGATACAGCTACCATAAGAAGGTATTGGGCAAGTTGTCCGTTACCGATGTAAAGCATTGTACCAGGAATGATTGTAATACCATTACCAGTACCAGCAAGTCCAAGGATTGAAGCCAATCCACCACCGATTGCACCAGCAATCAATGAAAGGAAGAATGGTTTACGGAAGCGCAAGTTCACCCCGAAGATAGCAGGCTCTGTAATACCTAGGAAGGCAGAAAGAGCAGCTGGGAAAGCAAGTGTTTTTAGTTTTGGATTTTTAGTTTTAACACCAACCGCAACAGTCGCAGCACCTTGAGCTGTCATAGCAGCTGTGATGATAGCGTTGAATGGATTAGCATGATCAGCAGCAAGCAATTGCACTTCAAGCAAGTTGAAGATGTGGTGCACACCTGACACGACGATCAATTGGTGAACCCCACCAATCAAGAAACCACCAAGACCAAATGGCAAGCCAAGAATTGCTTTTGTACCAATAAGGATGTAGTTTTCAACAACGTGGAAGACTGGTCCGATAACAAAGAGCCCAAGGATAGACATGACCAAAAGTGTCACGAATGGTGTTACCAAGAGGTCAATGACATCTGGAACAACCTTGCGGACAGCTTTTTCAAATTTAGCTCCGACAACCCCGATGATGAAGGCTGGAAGAACAGAACCTTGCAAACCAACAACAGGGATGAAACCAAAGAAGTTCATAGCTGTTACTTCACCACCTGAAGCGACTGCCCAAGCGTTTGGAAGTGAGTCAGAAACAAGCATCATACCAAGAACGATACCAACGGCAGGATTTCCACCAAATACACGGAAGGTTGACCACACAACCAAACCTGGCAAGATGATAAAGGCTGTATCTGTCAAGATTTGAGTGTAAGTTGCAAAGTCACCTGGAAGTGGCATTTCAAGAGCGTTGAAAAGACCACGCACACCCATAAAGAGACCTGTCGCTACGATAACTGGGATGATTGGAACAAAAACGTCACCGAAAGTACGGATAGCACGTTGGAACCAGTTCCCTTGTTTCGCAGCTTCTGCTTTCATGTCATCTTTAGATGATGTTGGCAAACCAAGCGCAACAACTTCATCGTACATTTTGTTTACTGTACCAGTACCAAAGATGATTTGGTATTGACCTGAGTTAAAGAAAGCACCTTGAACTTTTTCCAAGTTCTCAATCACTTCTTTATTGATTTTTCCTTCATCTTTGACCATGACACGAAGACGAGTCGCACAGTGGGCAACACTGTTGACATTTTCACGTCCGCCCAAGGCATCGATGACTTTTTTTGCAATTTCCTGATTGTTCATTTGCAAAAATCTCCTTATATAAAATTTTGTTCTTGTTTGAAAGCGATTTTATTCGCCCTACGACTATTATTTTATCATGTTTTAGAAATATGTCAAGCGTTTTGCAGAAAAATATTCTATCCACTTAGTGGACACGCTTTAGATTGATTGTTTTGACTATTTTATCAGGTATTCCTTGAAAAAATAAGTTTGAAATCTTAGTTTAAAAAGGTTTTATTTCATTATCTTTCATATTTTTGTGAAAATTTGACTGATTTCCTGCATTTATTTTATGATGAACGTTTGACAGTTTTTTCTCTTTTTTAACATAAAAGGCTTGCTTTTTTTTCCGAAAACGGTTACTATTAAAAGTGATAAGATTTTTGGAGGAATGAAAGAATGGAATGGACTACTGAGCGTCGTTACAGACTTTATCAATATTGGACGCAAGAAGAAATTCAAAATATAAAAGAAAATATGGCACAATCTCCATGGCATACTCATTACCATGTTGAGCCAAAAACTGGACTTCTCAACGACCCAAATGGCTTTTCTTACTTTGATGGGAAGTGGATCGTTTTTTATCAGAACTTTCCATTTGGTGCAGCTCACGGTTTGAAATCTTGGGTGCAATTGGAAAGCGAGGACTTGGTTCATTTCACAGAAACTGGAGTCAAAGTTTTACCTGATACTCCATTAGATAGCCACGGTGCCTACTCTGGTTCTGCTATGCAATTTGGTGATAACTTGTTCCTATTCTATACAGGAAATGTCCGCGATGAAAACTGGATTCGTCACCCATACCAGATTGGGGCTTTGATGGACAAGGATGGCAAGATTACGAAGATTGACAAGATTTTAATTGACCAACCAGCAGATTCTACAGACCACTTCCGCGATCCGCAAATTTTTAACTTCAAGGGGCAATATTATGCCATCGTCGGTGGACAGGACTTGGAGAAAAAAGGCTTCGTCCGTCTCTACAAGGCTATTGACAATGACTACACAAACTGGCAAGCAGTTGGCGACCTTGACTTTGCTAACGACCGCACTGCCTATATGATGGAATGCCCAAACCTGGTCTTTGTAGGCGAGCAACCTGTCCTTCTTTACTGCCCACAAGGATTGGATAAAGATGTTCTAGACTACGACAATATCTATCCAAATATGTATAAGATTGGAGCTTCCTTTGACCCTAAAAATGCCAAAATGGTAGATGTGTCTCAACTTCAAAACATGGATTATGGTTTTGAAGCCTATGCTACTCAAGCCTTCAACGCTCCTGATGGACGTGCTCTAGCAGTTAGCTGGCTTGGATTGCCAGATGTTTCTTACCCATCTGACCGTTTTGACCACCAAGGAACCTTCTCTTTGGTCAAAGAACTGACTATCAAAGACGGCAAACTCTACCAATACCCAGTCCCAGCTATCAAGGACCTTCGTGCATCTGAAGAATCCTTCTCAAACCGTGCCCAAACCAATAACACTTACGAACTTGAACTCAACTTGGAAGCCAATAGCCAGAGCGAGATTATCTTACTTGCTGACAAAGAAGGCAAGGGACTTTCAATCAACTTTGACCTTGTAAATGGTCAAGTGACCGTGGATCGTAGCCAGGCTGGTGAACAGTACGCTCAAGAATTTGGGACAACTCGTTCTTGCCCTATCGATAATCAGGCTACTACTGCTACAATTTTCATTGATAACTCTATCTTTGAAATTTTCATCAATAAAGGAGAAAAAGTATTTTCCGGTCGTGTCTTCCCACATGCGGACCAAAATGGTATCCTCATCAAGTCTGGAACCCCAACTGGAACTTACTATGAATTAGATTATGGTCGCAAAACTAACTGATGTCGCCAAACTTGCAGGCGTCAGCCCTACTACCGTTTCTCGGGTTATCAATAAAAAAGGCTATTTATCAGAGAAAACCATTCAAAAGGTCAATGAAGCCATGCGAGAATTGGGCTATAAACCCAACAATCTAGCTCGTAGTCTGCAAGGAAAATCAGCTAAGTTAATCGGCTTGATTTTCCCCAATATTTCCAACGTTTTCTATGCAGAATTGATTGATAAATTGGAACACCAACTCTTCAAAAATGGTTACAAGACCATCATCTGCAACAGTGAGCATGATTCTGAAAAGGAACGTGAATACATCGAAATGTTGGAAGCCAATCAGGTGGACGGCATCATTTCGGGTAGTCACAATTTGGGAATCGAAGACTACAATCGCGTGACGGCACCAATTATTTCCTTTGACCGAAATCTGTCGCCAGACATTCCAGTCGTCTCCTCTGACAACTATGCTGGTGGGGTTCTCGCAGCCCAGACCTTAGTCAAGACAGGTGTCCAGTCTATCATCATGATTACAGGGAATGACAATTCCAATTCGCCAACTGGGCTACGCCACGCTGGTTTTGCATCTGTACTCCCAAAAGCACCTATTATCAATGTTTCCAGTGACTTTTCTCCTGTCAGAAAAGAAATGGAAATCAAGAATATCTTGACCCAACAAAAGCCTGATGCCATCTTTGCTTCGGATGATTTGACAGCTATTCTAGTCATTAAAATTGCTCAGGAACTTGGCATTTCTGTTCCTGAAGAGCTCAAAGTCATCGGCTACGATGGGACCTATTTTATCGAGAACTACTACCCTCATTTGACAACAATTAAGCAACCTATGCAAGAGATTGCCCAACTCACTGTTGATCTCCTCTTGCAAAAGATCGAAGGTAAGGAAGTTGCGACAACAGGCTACTTCTTACCAGTTACCCTATTACCTGGAAAAAGTATTTAATCACAAGAAAACTCAGACTGCCTTCGTCTGAGTTTTTTATGATCTTAAATTTTCTAGGTAGCGCTGGGCTGTCTCTAGGTTAAAGGTTTTATCTGCGATGAGGCGCTCGACTAGGAGAGCAACTTCAGATTCACTAGCACCTGCGAGGAGTGCTAAGGATTTGGCCTGCAATTTCATGTGGCCTTGCTGTATGCCTGTACTTACCAAGGCTTTGAGGGCCGCAAAGTTTTGTGCAAGCCCGATAGATACGATAATCTGGGCTAATTCTTTGGCAGAAGGATTTCCCAGTAGTTCATGACTGAGGGCTACACGAGGGTTGAGACCAATAGAGCCACCCTTGGTCGCCACAGGCATGGGCAGAGTCATCTCACCGACCAATTCTTCTCTTTCAAGATCCAGCGTCCATTGACTAAGACCTTGGTAGCGTCTATCTCGACTAGCAAAGGCATGGGCCCCGGCTTCAATGGCACGCCAGTCATTACCTGTGGCAATCAAAATGGCATCAATACCGTTAAAAATCCCTTTATTGTGAGTAGCTGCTCGATAAGGATCAGCCTGCGCAAATTGACTAGCCAAAGCAATTTTCTTCGCAATTTCTCGTCCTTGCTCCTTTTGACGGCTCAAGTATCGAAAGGCAATGCGACAGCTTGCAGTCACCAGAGAATCGGTCGCGTAGTTGGACAGGATTCCCATGAGACTCTGTCCCTGACTGAGTTCTTCTAAGACTGGTTTCAAGGCTTCCAGCATGGTGTTGAGCATATTGGCTCCCATGGCTTCCTGAGTATCGACATGAAGATAGACGACTAGAAAGTCTGTTTCACCTTTGATCTGCTCGACATGCAAATCACGCGCCCCACCCCCGCGTTTAACGATAGAAGGATAGGCTTGATTGGCAAGTTCCAAGAGCTCCTCTTTCTTGCTGGCAATTTTCTCTTGCGCTAAATCTGGATCAGCAACTTGATAAAGAGCTACCTGCCCAATCATCTGACGCTCATGGACTTGTGCGGTAAAACCTCCTGCACGCTTGATAATTTTACTTGCATAGCTGACCGCAGCAACCACGGACGGTTCTTCTGTCACATAGGGAACTGTGTATTCCTGACCGTTAACGAGAACCTCTGGGACCAGTGAATAAGGCAGAGAAAAAGTTCCCACTACATTCTCACTCAGCTGGTCTGCGACAGTCAAGCTAATTTGTTCATCCTGCTCCAAACTCTCTTGTCTCTCCGGACTAAGGAGCGCCTGAGCTCGCAACAACTCAAGGCGCTCATGGTATGATTTTTTAGAAAATCCATTCCAACTTATCTTCATTATTTTTCAACCTTGCTATAACGGCGTTGGTGGTCCACAATTTCAACCAAGGCAAAATCTTGATTTTCATAACCCGCAAACTGGGCAGAGTTTGTTTCATCCAATACCACTTCCTCAAAGAAGACTTTTTCATAGTCCGCAACAGACAGGGCAGTACGTTGGTTGAGCTTGTTCAAGCGGTCTTTATCCAGATAGGCTTCATAGCCTTCAACTAATTCACCACTGAAGAACTCAGCCACAGCCCCACTTCCGTAACTATAAAGGGCAATTTTATCCCCAGCCTTCAAGCTATCTGTATTTTCCAAGAGAGACAAGAGTCCAAGGAAGAGAGAACCTGTATAGATATTCCCCACCTTTTGACTGTAGAGAATAGACTGGTCAAAATGCTTTTGCAAGAGGTCCTTTTTCTCTTGAGGCAGGTTCTTATCCATGATTTTTTTCAAGCCTTTTAGTGCTAATTTAGGATAAGGCAAATGGAAACAAACAGCCGCAAAATCATCTAAAGTAAGCTTGTAACGTTTTTGATATTCAAGCCAAGTCGTTTTCAAACTATCCAAATATTGTTGGGTAGAATAGACACCATTTACATAAGGGGTTGTTGAGTAATTTGGACGCCAGAAATCCATGATGTCACGGGTTTGAGCTACATTGTCATTATTAAAGGCCATAATGCGTGGATTTTGTGTAATCAACATGGCCACACTGCCAGCACCCTGAGTGGGTTCTCCAGGTGTTTCAATACCGTATTTGGCAATATCACTGGCAATAACCAAGACCTTGGACTCTGGAGAATTTTCCACATGCAATTTGGCATAATGGAGGGCAGCTGTCGCTCCATAGCAGGCTTCTTTAATCTCGAAACTACGAGCAAAGGGCTGGATGCCAAGCAAGCCATGCACAAAGACGGCCGCAGCCTTACTCTGGTCAATTCCTGACTCGGTAGCCACAATGACCATATCGATTTCTTGTCTTTCTTGCTCAGTTAAAATAGAGTCACTTGCACTGGCCGCCAAGGTCACGATATCCTCAGTTAGGGGTGCAATACTCAATTCCTTGAGCAAAAGTCCTTTGCTTAATTTTTCAGGGTCAATGCCCCTTGCTTCTGCTAAGTCTTGTAATTTCAAGACATATTGACTGGTCGCAAAACCAATCTTATCAATACCGATTGTCATATTTACCTCTGTTTTATCATTCATTGTAAAAAATCGTTCTATACTATTTTATCACAAATAGCAGTAAAAGAGAGAAAAAAGACTTGATTCACCAAATCAAGTCCCTTATTATTCTAACCATTATGCTGCTTTCTTAAGTAGGAATAAAGTCTAAGAATCACTGTTCCGCTAGCCATGCCAATAGAAATCACCAGAGCCAGCATGACAACTAAGGTTGCACTGGCAATGGCGTGACTATAGTCTCCTGTCACAAAAAAGGCAGTTGTCCGATAAGACAGATATCCCGGAACCAGAGGGGCCAAGATGGCCAAGATAAAGACCACAGCAGGGGTCTTGTAAAGAATACTTAAAATCTGGCTGACACAAGACCCGATAATGGCTGCAATAAAAGTAGCCACAATAACATTGGTCGGTTCCTTGAGCAAGAGATAGATTAGCCAGACAGCCATGCCCAAAATCCCTCCAGGTAAGAGCATAGAGCGTTGCACATTGAGTACGATTAAAAAAGTGATAATAGCAAGAAGACTTGCTACTGCTTGTAATAAAAAGGTTGTTAGTGTCATATTAATTCATCAATACCAAGGCGACAGAAGTTCCCGCCCCTAAAGCAAGGGTAATGAGCAGGGATTCAAACATCTTACTCATACCAGAGTTTATGTGGTTGGTCATAATATCACGAACCGCATTGGTCAAGGCAATCCCTGGTACAAACGGCATGACTGCACCAGCTATAATCAAATCTGCCGTTGAAGGAAAACCTGTGTAGCGAGCCCAAAACTGGGCAATCATCCCAAAGACAAAGGCTCCAGCAAAGGCCGTCACAAAGGGAATTCGGATAAACTTCTCCACATAGAGGGAAAAGGCAAAACCAAATAAGGTAGCCACTCCTGCCCCAAGTGCGTCGTAGATATTTCCACTAAACATAATTGAAAAGAAAGGAGCACTAAAGGTCGCAGCCAAAGTTACCTGCAACTTAGTATAAGGAAGGGGCTGGGCTTGCAAGGCCTTCAATTGCTTGAAGGCTGTCTCTAAATCAATCTCCCCCCCAACCAGTTGACGAGAAATCTGGTTCACATCGCAGACTTTTTCAATGTTATAAGAAGAGGAGGTCACGCGTTTCATTCGCGAAATATTGGTATTTTCAATGGAGAAAAAGATAGCGGCAGGCATGGCAAGAACATTGCAATCCACAATCCCCTGCGAATGCGCAATGCGGATCATGGTATCTTCTACACGATGAATCTCTGAGCCACTTTTAAGGAGAATGGTTCCTGCTAACATAATGACATCGATGACGGCATTTAATTCTTTTGATTCTTCCATGCTTGCCTCCTTTTATCAACTCCCTCTATTCTATCACAAATCCGGAGTCAAAAAAAATCTTTGCCATGAAATCATGACAAAGATTCGTTTAATCACGAGAATTTTCGTGGTTTCCTTCACTATTTGGTTGAGTCGGAGTAGGAACCGTTCCTTGTTGATTTCCTTGATGGCCACCTTGTTGATTCCCTTGATTTGGAGTAGTAGGTGAACCTTGGTTACCACGTGGAACTGACGTTGAAGAGGAACTTGATGGTGGTGTTTTGGGTTTATAAATCGAAATTTTAATACGTGTGCTGGCTAAATCAATTTTTCCACCCGGTTTTGGACTTTGCTCTACAACAGTCTCCTCAGCTGTTCCTTCAGGAGCAGTAGACACTTCTACAACTTCGATATTAGCTTTTTTAATTCCATATATCTCTGTAAGATTATTAACTGCAAATTCTCGAGTTGAACCAATATAACTTGGCATTGAAATAGAATTTACTTTTTTAGCAACAGTCAGAACTATTTGAGTTGCCTTGCTAAGATCATAGGTTGTTCCCTCCGGTAAACTTTGTTTCATGATTGTACCAGCTTCGATTTCGTTGGATTCTTCTTCCTCAATCATAATTAGATTTTCTGGAACCTTTTTGCCTTTCAATTCTGCCACTACATCACTAGATTTTCGTCCAAGATAATTTCCAAGTTGGAAGGATTGCTGACCAGAAGACACAATCAAATTAATTTTTGTACCTTCTTTTCGTGTCGTACCAGCGTCAGGATCGGTGCGAATAACCCGACCTTCTTCAACCTTATCACTAGCTTCTGTCTTTTCTTCTCCAACCTCAAAATTGGCTTTCTTAAGCGCTTCTTTAGCCTCTGCAACCGTCTGACCTGCTACTTTTGGAACAGCAATGGTAGCGGGCGTTCTATATAAAATCCATACTAAGGATGCCACAACCAACAAGAAGGTCGCAAATAAAATTGGATAACGTGCTTTCATGCGACGGCGTTTGGCTGGCTTGGGAGTAGAGGCTGGTTTTTCTGTCTGATGAGGTTGGGGCTTAGGTTGAGGGCGCCCCTCTTGTACCGGAGCTTTAGGGATAGAGGTCAGCGTACTTTGTGGCACTTTAGGAAGGGTCTTAGTGTCCGCCTTAGTCGCATCGTCAAAGACTAACTTTGGTTCATTACGACGATTATTAGATAAACTACTCGACAAGTCCACATACATCTCAGCGACTGATTTGTAGCGATCGGTCAATTTCTTGGCAGTTGCCTTGATAACAACATTTTCTAAAGCCTGAGGCACAGATGGATTTTCAGCTATAACCGATGGCAGTGGTTTCTGGAAATGCTGGAGGGCGATGGTCACCGCACTATCCCCATCGTAAGGAATATGACCTGTCAGCATCTCATAGAAAATAATCCCCATGGCATAGATATCACTCTGCACAGTTGCTTTAGAACCACGCGCCTGCTCTGGCGATAAATAATGAACCGAACCCAGCATTGAGTTAGTCTGAGTCAGACTTGTCTCTGCAAAGGCTACTGCGATCCCAAAGTCTGTAACCTTGGCAGTCCCATCTGGTGTCAAAAGGATATTTTGCGGTTTCAAATCCCTGTGAACAATTCCTCGAGTATGGGCTAAGCGCATAGCCAAGAGGATTTGTCCCATGATTCGAATCGCTTCTTCATTTGAAAGAGGGTGATGTTCCTTGATATAGCGTTTGAGATCTAACCCAGCAACATATTCCATTGCGAGATACTGTTGTCCCTCTTCTTCACCGATATCTGTAATCCGAACGATATGAGGATGGTCCAAATCTGCCATGGCTCTCGCTTCCCGCTGAAAACGCGCCACAGCAATCGGGTCTGTCTGGTAGTTGGTCCTCAGGACCTTTACCGCCACTTCTTCCCCGTCTAAAATCAAATCTTTAGCCAAGTAAACATCTGCCATGCCTCCTCGGCCAATCTGTTTGAGAATCCGATACCGCCCGGCAAAAATCTTGCCGATTTGGATCATTCTGTTTCCTCCTCATTAACAGCAATAAGGGCAACTGTGATGTTATCTAAACCACCTGCATTGTTGGCAAAACGGATCAAGGTTGCTGCCTTATCTTCCAAAGAAATATCGCTGGTTACAATATCAGAAATCTCACTTCCTGAAATCATATTTGTCAAACCATCGCTATTGAGTAAGAGATAGTCCCCAGGCTCAAGGGTGATTATTCCAAAATCAGGCTGAATTTCATCTTTTTGACCAATAGATTGAGTAATAATATTTTTCTGTGGATGGCTAGCAGCTTCTTCTGGCGTCAATTGACCTGCCTTAAGCAATTCATTGACCAAAGAATGGTCGCTCGTTAACTGGTGGTATTCTTCTCCACGAATCAAACCGATACGAGAATCTCCGATGTGAGCATAAATAGCCTGATTATCAATAATGGCTACAGCCTCAAGGGTTGTTCCCATTCCTTTATAGGCTTCATTTTGTCCCAATTGGTTAATCCTTTGATTTTCAATCTCAAGGTTGTTAGCAAACCATTCACGCACTTCATTAACCGTATCGATTTGTGTATCAACCCAAGCTACACCCAGGTCTGTTACCGCCATCTCACTAGCGATATTCCCTGCGCGATGACCTCCCATACCATCAGCTAGGATAATCATGGTACGCCCAGCTCTATTGACATAGTGGTTGACATAGTCTTGGTTATTTGTTCGTTTCTGACCAACATCTGTTAATAATGAAATTTCCATGTGTTAGTTCCTTCCTAATCTGATATCTTGCGAAATTGGCTAATGAAAAATCCATCACTTCCATACAATTCAGGTGTAATGAGAATACAACCATCTTTCATGATATCCTTACATTCATGTTCTAGTTTTACCTGCTCAAATTCAGGATGACTTTCTAAAAATGCCTGTACGACTTGAAAGTTCTCCTCTGAGACAATAGTACAGGTACTATAAGTTATTATACCACCTTTGCGTAGTGTTTGACAAACACTACCTAATATTTCTAGCTGAATTTCCTGTAAGGACGCGAAATCTGCCGTTTCTTTATTGTATTTGATATCTGGTTTCCGGCGCAGCAGACCGATTCCTGAACAGGGAGCATCCACCAAAATCTTATCAAATGAATCCTGACCAAAAAACTCATGCACCTTTCTGGCATCTAATTTTTGCGTTTGAACCCGGTCTGCAACTCCCAGACGTTGGGCATTTTCTTGGATCAAGCTCAGCTTATGGTCATAAAGATCTAGTGCAGTAACTCGACCTGTCGTCAGGTAAGAAGCTATATGGGCTGTTTTTCCTCCTGGAGCAGCACAGGCATCTAGAACCTGCTCATCGCCTTGTAAATCAAGCGTCGGAGCAACCAGTTGACTGGACTCGTCTTGAATGGTAATAGCTCCATCCGCAAACAAATCATGGCCTGCAAAATGTCCTTGCTCCTTAACCAGACCAGAAGGAGACAAGGATGAAGCACTGGCCTCCAACAAGGCTTGGATTTCCTCTTTTTGGCTTAAATCTGTTACACGAATACTGGCTTTGTTTCGCACCAAGAGACTTTCAAAAATAGCTTGCGCTCGCTCCTCTCCGTATTCTTCCTTGAGCTTGGCAATTAACCAAACCGGGAGAGAATAGGCTATGGAATCACGCTTATTTTTTCGTTTGATGCTGGCAATATCTGGCCAACCTTCACGCAGGATACGACGAAGAACGGCGTTGACCAATTTTTCACTGCCCTTTTTACGGACTTTAGCCAATTCCACTGCTTCATTGACCACAGCATGGTCTGGAATCTTGTCCAAATAGCAGAGCTGGTAGGCACTCATGAGGAGAAGGACATAGAGCCAGTTATCTAACTGGTCTCGGTCTTCTATAAAGTGGGACAGGTACCATTCCAGAGTCAGTTTACGGGCTACCGTTCCATAGACCAGCTCGGTCACCAAACCCTTGTCTGCTGCAGAAAGTTGACTTCCCTTGAGATGCTTATTTAAGGCGATATTTGAGTATGCTTGATTGATAAAGACATCCTCTAATACTACTAGGGCTATACTTCTAGCCGTTTCTACTTTAGTCACCAAATCGTTCTCCTACAGTCAATGTACGTCCAACTCCATTGAGGAAGGAAGCAATATCCATCTTAGGCTTACCAGCTGGTTGCACTTGTTTGAAGGATAGAGCTCCTTCTGCCGTTGCGACAATCAATTCTTTCTTGCCGATAGAGAGGATCTCACCTGGATTTCCCTGACCTTCTACTGGTAGGGCTTCATAAATCTTAAAGCGGTCACCCTTAAGGAAAGTATGGGCAACAGGCCAGGGGTTCATCCCACGGATTTGGTTGAAAAGTTGACGATTGCTTTTATTCCAATCCAACTTTTCTTCCTCTGGCTGGATATTGGGAGAGAAGGTAACCTGACTTGGATCCTGCGGTTCAGGTTTGATGTCACCAGCAATATAAGCAGGCAAAGTGTCCAAAAGCAAATCACGACCAACTAGCGCCAATTTCTCAAACAAGGTGCCGACATTGTCCTCATCCGTAATCGGAATACTACGACGCGAAATCATATCCCCTGCATCCATTTCCTTAACCATTTCCATAATGGTCACACCAGCTTCCTCATCCCCTTGAATCAAGGCATAATGGATAGGAGCACCACCACGGTGTTTAGGAAGAAGGGAGGCGTGAACATTGACCGCAAAATCCATGCTATCAAGGAGTTTAGTTGGAAGAAATTGCCCAAAAGCAGCAGTCACAATTCCATCCGCTCCTAAATTCATAATAGCTTCCATCTCTGGACTTCCAGATAGTTTTTCAGGTTGGTAGATAGGAAGTCCTGCCTCTTTGGCAGCCTGCTTGACTGGGGTTTCTTGGATCACTTTTTTACGACCAACAGCGCGGTCCGGCTGGGTCACAACGGCTAGAATTTCGTAACGGTCATCTGTCAAAAGCCCTTTTAAAACTGTTGCTGAAAAGTCGGGGGTCCCCATAAAGATTAATTTTGTCATATCTTCTCCTTCTTATAAAAATTGCTGTGGCTCATGGTCAATGCTGAGACGGAGCTCACTATTTTCCCGTTCTTGAGTCAAGGCCAAGACCTGGTTGAGAGTCGGACTTAGCTCATCTTCTAAACGGTATTTAATTAAAATCTGGTAATGATAGAGGTTGTGGGTACGGGCAATGGGTTTTGGCGTCGGCCCCAGAATGTGACTGGCCTCTGATAAACCTGACCGCAAAATGTTCATAACTTCATAGGCACGTTTGACCACCTCTTCTTCCTTCTTGTGAGAAAGGGTAATTCCAATGGTGAAATAGTAAGGTGGATAACCAAGTTGTCGTCTAATTCCCATTTCATAGGCATAAAAGCCTTCGTAATCCTGATCCTTGGCAAATCGAATAGCATAGTGCTCAGGATTGTAAGACTGGATTAAGACCTGACCAGCTTTTTCAGCTCGACCTGCACGACCTGCCACCTGAGTCAAGAGCTGGAAGGTTCTCTCAGAAGAACGGAAATCAGGCAGATTTAAGGCCGTATCCGCATTGAGCACTCCGACTAGGGTCACATTTGGAAAATCCAATCCCTTGGCAATCATCTGAGTACCTAGTAAAATATCTGCTTCTCCTCGCCCAAACTGGTCAAGAAGAGCTTGGTGACTACCTTTCTTACGAGTCGTGTCCACATCCATCCGCAAAATACGTGCCTGCGGAAAGAGTTCTGCCAGCTCGTCATAAGCCTTCTGTGTCCCCGTCCCATAGTAACGAATACTGCGACTCTTACAGTTGGGGCAAACGTGAGGAATATCCTTCGAAAAACCACAATAATGGCAGTTCATGGTCTTGGTATCCATATGCAAGGTCAAGGAAATGTCACAGTTAGGACAAGTATCCACCGTCCCACACTCCCGACACATAACAAAGCTAGAATAACCACGGCGATTGAGCATAAGAACCACCTGCTCTTTTTTAGCCAGACGGTCCTGAATAGCTTCTAACAAAGGTGGCGTAAAGTTTGATGTCTCGTTTTGTCCGATATAGTCTCGAAAGTCAATCACTTGAACCTTGGGAATAGTAGCCAAAGGATTAGCTCGTTGGGTCAGACGTAAATGTTGATAGACGCCTTTTCCAGCCCGAGCACGGCTTTCCAGACTAGGAGTTGCTGAACCAAGTACCAGAGCTGCTTGATTATACTGAGCCCGTAAAATAGCCACCTCTCTAGCATGATAACGGGGATTACTGTCCTGCTTATAAGTCGCTTCATGCTCTTCATCGATAATCATGACACCTAGATTTTTCAGCGGAGCAAAGATAGCCGATCTGGCGCCAACCACAACTTGGGCATCTCCTCGTTCCACCTTGCGCCATTCGTCGTACTTTTCACCATTGGACAGGCCTGAATGAAGAATGGCCACCTTGTCTCCAAAACGAGCGATAAAACGCTCCGTCATTTGTGGAGTCAAGGAAATCTCAGGCACCAGCAAAATAGCTGTCTTGCCCTTGTCCAAAGCCCCTTGGATAATCTGCAAGTAAACCTCGGTCTTCCCACTTCCTGTAATCCCTTGAAGGAGGAAGGGAGGCTGATGACTGCCAATCGCACTCACAACCGCATCACGCGCCTGTCTTTGCTCTGGATTCAACTCCAAAGGCTGACTTGCCTCAATGCCTTCAAAATAAGCAGCCGAGCGTTGGACTTCCTTTTGGACTATGGTAACAGCACCTTGTTCCACAAAGAAGTTGACTTGCTCCCGCGAGTAGGACTCTAACAAGCTAGCCAAGGAAGCACTCTCAGGATGAGACAACAAATAGTCTCTCAGTTCCAATTTTTTCTTGGCACGTGCAGATATTTCAACACCTTCTAATTGAGCAAGGTCTACCTCATACCAAGACTGGGTCTTGACCTTCTTTTGATCAATCGCCTGATATTCTAGACCAAGCAGGCCTTTTCTAGTCAAACGCATCATTTCAGCTTGCTTACCTAAATCCAGAGAAGAAAAGGCTAGCGAATCCTCTGAACCAAACAAACGCTCTCGATCTTCCTGACTCAGACCTGCCAGAGGATAGAGAATCTTGTCATAGCTAGAATTTAGAAATCCTGGTAACATAGCCTTAAGGATAGAGATTTTGTAAGAGAAGACAGATTTGCGTAACTCCTCAGCCAGCCAGAGTTGTTCTTGCGTGAGAACAGGAGAAAAATCCAGCACCTCAGCAATATCTTTTAAATCTTGCTCCATCTCTTCCTCATCTGATTGGGACTCCAAACCAAGAACAATCCCTTGAATCAGACGATTGCCCTTACCAAAAGGTACATGGACCCGCATCCCAACTTCCAGCATTCCCAGAAATTCCTCCGGAATCCTATAACTATAGGGTTGGTCCGTCTGCATCAAGGGCACATCTACAATAATCTTAGCTATGGCCATCTTCTCACCTCCTCCTTGTCAGTACATTCTTGCAATAGAAAAAATAAGATTGAGTCCCCCCAACCTTAAATTTTTTCACCATCTTCTTTTTCTTTAGCGATTTGCTCTTTGATTTTCTTTTCTTCTTCTTCTTTGCGACGTTTTTCTTCTTCGATACGGCGACGCACTGCTTCACGTTTTCCTTCTGGATCTGGGTGAATCGTAACGTTTCCTGATTCGATTTCTTCTAAAGCGCGAAGAGTTGATTTTTCAGACTTGAAACCTTGAGTTGCTGGCGCACCTGCTTCTAATTCGTGGGCACGTTTTGCTTCCAAGATTACGAGTGAATATTTTGAAGGAACCTTGTCGAGCAAGGTATCAATAGAGGGTTTTAACATCATTTGCTTGTACCTATTTTCTAAATTTTATCGGGTAGTTGGAGATTTCGGTAACATCTCCTGATAGTGACCAATAACACGATCCACACGGAAGTGCTCTGCTTCGATCACACGCTTGACACGCTCAGCAGCTAGGGGCACCTGATCGTTGACAATCGCATAATCATACTCACGCATGAGGGCAATTTCTTCCTTGGCTTTTTCGATTCGTTGGGCAATCACTTCTGCACTGTCTGTTCCACGACCTACTAAACGATCTTGCAATTCATCCAAATCTGGCGGTGTCAGGAAGATAAAGACAGCATCTGGAACCTTTTTCTTGACCTGAAGAGCACCCTGAACTTCAATTTCAAGGAAAACATCGATTCCCTTATCCAAGGTTTCATTGACATAGGTCAGGGGAGTTCCATAGTAGTTGCCGACATATTCTGCGTATTCCAACATCTGTCCTTGACTAATCAGCTCTTCAAACTCTTCGCGAGTACGGAAGAAATAGTCAACACCATCCACTTCTCCAGGACGTTGTGCACGTGTCGTCATCGATACAGAGTATTGAAATTGGTTTTCAGAACTCTCAAAAATCTCTCTTCTAACCGTTCCTTTTCCAACCCCTGAAGGACCAGAAAAAACGATTAGTAAGCCTCGGTCTGCCATTGTGTCTCCTTTTAGTCAGTCTGTGAAATAACATTTCTCTAGAATAATGGCAAAAAGCCAAATTATCCTTTACAGTCTTTCTATCTAGTGTAACAAAAAAGCAGTAATTTTTCAACTGCTCTTTCTTATTTATTTAGCATAATCTACTGCACGAAGCTCGCGAATCACGGTTACCTTGATATTTCCTGGGTAATCGAGATTGTTTTCAATTTTCTCACGAACTTTGTGAGCCAAGATTGTGACTTTGTCGTCCTTGATTTGTCCTGGATTGACCATGATGCGGATTTCACGTCCTGCTTGAAGGGCAAAGCTTGTTTGAACTCCTTCAAAACCGTTAGCAATTTCTTCCAAATCATGAAGACGCTTGATATAGCTTTCAAGAGACTCACTACGAGCACCTGGACGAGCTGCACTCAAGGCATCTGCTGCAGCGACAATCACTGCAATGACACTTTCGGCTTCGACATCGCCGTGGTGACTAGCAATCGTATTCACCACAACTGGGTGTTCCTTGTACTTACGAGCCAATTCCATACCGATTTCAACGTGGCTACCCTCAACCTCGCGGTCAATAGCTTTCCCGATATCGTGAAGGAATCCAGCACGACGAGCAAGAGCCGCATTTTCACCAAGTTCGCTCGCCATGATACCAGCTAACTTAGCAACCTCAATCGAATGACGTAAGACATTTTGTCCATATGAAGTACGGAACTGCAAGCGACCCATGATTTTCATCAAGTCTGGATGAAGGTTTGGCGCACCAATCTCATAGGCTGCTGCCTCACCATATTCACGAATCTTATTGTCAATCTCTTGACGGTTTTTCTCAACCAACTCTTCGATACGAGCTGGATGGATACGACCATCTTTGAGCAACATTTCCATAGTCATACGGGCAATCTCACGACGAATCGGATCAAATCCTGACAAGGTCACCACTTCTGGTGTATCGTCGATAATCACATCGACCCCTGTCAAACTTTCAAAGGTACGAATGTTACGACCTTCACGACCAATAATGCGTCCCTTCATAGTATCGTCTGGCAGATGAACTGTTGAGTTTGTTGACTCCGCTACATATTCACCAGCGATACGTTGCATAGCTTGAACCAAGATGTCCTTGGCCATTTTGTCAGAACGTTCCTTGACCTCTTGCTCAGCTTCACGAATGCGACTGGCAATCTCCTTGGTCAAGTTCTCCTCTGTCTGTGCCAAGATAATATCTCGTGCTTCTGCCTGAGACAGGGCACCGATACGCTCTAGTTCTGCTTCTTTTTGTCTTTCGACTTCCTCTAATTGCTCTTCACGCGCATCAAGGTTTTTCGCTCTATCAGAAATACTTTGTTCTTTTTGTTCAAGTGTTTGTTCTTTACTCGTCAAATTGTCGTCCTTACGGTCGAGGCTAGTAGCTCTCTCGGTCAAACGACTTTCGATTTGTTTGAGTTCTTGACGTTCTGATTTGAATTCAGCGTCCACTTCTTCACGGTATTTTCTGGCTTCTTCTTTGGCCTCCAATAGTGCTTCTTTTTTAAGAGACTTGCTTTCACGTTTGGCTTCATTAACAAGTAAATCGGCTTCACGTTCAGCTTGTCCACGTAAATTAGTTGCTTCTTGTTCAGCATTTAAAAGCATCAACTCTGCAGCTTCCTGAGATGATTTCATCTTAGCTGAGATGCTGACATATCCAATGACTAAACCAATGATGACGGCAAAAACAGCAATCGCAAGCGACATGATTTCCATGTTTTTACCTCATTTTATTGTTATTCCGAATGACATACATTCTTTTACATTCTACCATAAAAAAGTGATTTTCACAAACCTAAAATAGAATATGTTTTGGGGAAATTAGTGTGAATTTTAGGATTACACTTCTTCGGATCCCTTCAAACTTTTGAACACATCATCAATAAATATATCTGCTAATCTCTTCTTGAAAGAATCATTATTTAATAGAGCACCAAATAAATCTTGACTCTGAGAGTATCCTTCTATAAGAGCATTGTCAATCTCTTCTTCAAAAGTAAAAACGAAGTCTTCTCTGGAGTTGACACGAGCAGATTGCTTTAGTCTCGGATTCTTTTTCATCAATTCACGAATGGATACCGCTCCACTTAGACCGACTTGGGGATCAATATCCAAATCCAACTGTTCGTTAATTTCATCTAAGATTTCAGATAAACGCTTCTCCTGGTCAGTCGTAACACCTCCAGTACTTGGCTTGGTAAGTATTAACTCTGGATGATATTCCAATTCAGAAACTGACCTGAAGGAACCTGTTTGCTTATGTTTCATATAGTCCACTACGATCTTATCTGCAATTGTAAAGTCATCTCCTCCAATGCGAACATCAATCATCTTGACAAGACTTTGCAGATAATTATAACGTTCGTGTAGAACTTCATTTTGATAAGCAGTTGCCTGAATCAAGAAAGTATACATTCTAAGAAAACCTCGAATAACCTTTCGAATAGAAAGTTGTTCTTTCTCATCAAACCGTCTAACTCTATCATAACCTTGATTTAACAGAGAAACCATCTTTTGTTTTTCTCTGCTGTTTCTCTTTTCTTGATATAAGAATTGATTAAACTCATGAACAACATCACTGTCCAAGATGCCATACTCATCAATTTTCCGATCCAAGGTCAAGACATCGCTAGGTGTGACTGTATCTGCTAAAATAGTCTCACGGTAGTAGGGAGAAAAAGCTGAGCGAATATCGTCATAAGTATTTTTAAAATCAAGGATAAAGGTCTTCTTGTTGTATCCTCTATAGATACGATTCAAACGAGACAATGTTTGCACCGCAGCAACACTTCGTAACTTTTTATCCACATACATAGCAACCAGTTTGGGTTGGTCAAACCCTGTCTGATACTTATTTGCAACAATCAGGATTTGGTAGTCTTCCGTATCAAAATGATATTTCAAATAATCTTCCTTGACCTGATTCATTTGCGACTCAGTATATTCACTACCTTGGTAATCAACCTTGCCAGAAAAGGCAATCAGGGTTCCAATACTAGTGATACTGTGGTCTTTGAAGTACTTTTGAAAGGCCAATTGATACTTAACTGCTGCCTCACGACCCGAAGTCACAATCATAGCCTTACCTTGACCACCCAATTCAGCCATAATATCATGACTGATAAAGTGATCCATGATAATTTCAACCTTTTGATTGATATTTTCATCAGATAATTCTACAAACTTTGCAATCTTACGCTTAGCAAGAGTCGTTTTTAGCTCAGGATCTTCTTCGACTGCTTTATTGAGCTTGTAATAGGTCTTATAAGTCGTATAGTTATCTAAAACATCTAGAATAAAACCTTCCTCAATAGCTTGCTTCATACTATAAACGTCAAAAGGAGCTTTAGAACCATCTGCTTGTGTTGTACCAAATAGCTGTAGAGTTGTCGCCTTGGGAGTTGCGGTGAAGGCAATGATTGAGACATTGTCCTACTTACCTGTCCGAGCAATCTCCTGCTCGATAGCATCCGCAACACTTACTTCTTGAATCTCATCGATAGTTCCATCTTCTGTATCTGTTTCTGTCAAGACTTGACTAACCGAACTCATATAGGATCCTGTCGTTGAACTGTGGGCTTCATCAATCAGGATGGCAAATTTCTTTTTCGCAGTGTTCCCTACAGACATCCAGTTGGATTGGTTGATCTGGGCAAACTTATGAATCGTCGTAGCTATGATTTTTGTATTTCCTGCAATCGCATCCGCTAAATCACTGGAGGTTTCTTTGTCGCCCATTACCTTGACCACTCCAGGCTTGTGGAAGATTTCCTTGACCGCTTCTTGTAACTGACGGTCAACTACGATACGGTCTGTTACGATTAATACAGTATCCACGATGTTTTGATTCTGATCATCATGAAGAGAAACTAAACTATGAGCCAACCAGGCAATGGTATTGGTTTTACCTGAACCAGCCGAATGCTGAATCAGATAATTACTGTCAGTATGGTTGACTTTCATGTCTTCTAGGAGACGGCTAACTGCTCTTCGCTGATGGTATCTCGGGAAAATCAGGGTCTTCTTTTTATGCTTATCCATCTCAAAAAAGATAAAACTCTCTATTAACTGGAGAATACTATCCTTGGTCAAAACATCAAGCCACAAGTAGTCTGTATCGACACCGTCAGGATTGTGAGGGTTGCCACTTCCCATCTCAATACCTTCCCCTTTCCCCACATTAAAAGGTAGAAAATAGGTTTCTTGTCTCCTTTCAATTGCGTCGTCATATAGACTTCTAGGGTATCCACTGCAAAGGAAGCCAAGACTCCCTGTTCAAAACGGAAAAGACGGTTCTTAGGATTGCGCCCCTTTAGCTGCTTGATAGCATCCTGAACAGACTGACCACTGGGATTAAACTTAAGCTCTATAGCAAATAGTGCTAATCCATTGATAAAGATAACTAGGTCAATACGGTCGCTCTCCTCGTAAACCACTTCTTCCATAACAGATAGACAATTGGCTTGGTATTGTTGAACAGCCTTTTCATTAAAACTAGTCGCAGGTTTACGATAAAGAAGACGAAGTTGTTTATTTTCAATAAAGATTCCCTCTTTTAAGGCGAATAAAAAGCCACCCTTGACGATTTCTTTATTAATCAGATTGACTATTGTCTCCTTGCTAAGCTTTTTAAGGAGATAGTCCATGGTCTCCTCTTGGGTCTCCATCAGAAAATCCCACAGGAGTTCCACATCCATGGCTAATCTAGGATCGTAGCAAGTAGCGTCCCGCTGAATATAGCCATTCTTATCTTTCAAGTCTTTGATAATCCACTGCTGGAAATCATAGCGCTCCTTCAAGCCCAAATTTGCCATAGCTTCTCACTTTCTTTTTCTCTATTTCTATTACTTACTAATTTGCAAAAAATTCATTTCACTATCTATACAAGACAAATTTCAATAGTTTAAAATTTACCTCCGTTAATACGGGAGTATCTTTCTATTTTTTCTTCTTCTGTTTCTGTATCCGTGTTTGATTTCAATCTTACTTCATCCTCAGATTTATAGAATAGCATTTTTAAAAGTAGTCTTGTAGAACGATATGACATACCTAAAAACACACCCGCACTAAATATCCAAATATAAAATCCAACATAATTAACTTTTATCTGATTTTCACCTAATAAAAACAATACATTGTTATGATATCGTAATTCTTGCATAATAACAGAAAAAATATATATCGCAAAAGCTGACACCAAGGATTGAATTAGATTATTCTTGAATACTTTTTCAACTCTATTCTCTTCAAATTTAGTAAGCAGTATATTTCCTGCAACTAAAACAATTCCGTACATAGATGTATAAAATCCAATGATTAGTCCAGAAAACTGAATAAGTGATTCTAAAATATTTTCGTACCCTAACATGTCAGGCCCTATAGACAAACATAGACTTAAAAATAAAACAAATAATCCCAAAAACCAAGGATAAGTAATATTTAGAAGAGAATTTCTCATGGTATTGTCCTATTTATTTCATGTTTACGAGCAGTTGTATTTTCATCACCCTGATATAATCTCCTCATTTCAAAAAGAACACTATCAGGATTTAATCTTTGTTTGGGTGGTAAAGTAAATTCATAAGTGTCACAAATAAGCGCATTTAATAAGTTCAAAGTTTCAATTTTATTGTACTCATTCAATATAGACAACTGAGCCTTTGAAAATGAATGAGGATTTTCTTCGATTTGCTTCATAATCTTATCAACTTCTTCAACATCTAATATTTCCTCTTTATTTCTAGGCGCGGCAACAAAAGAAACCTCAACATTTAGCCCTTTTAATGGGGAAGCATCGCTTATAATTTTTTCTAAAATGCCATTAAAACTATCAGAAACCTTTCTTGCAACATTATTCTTCTTGTCAAATGTGTTCGCTGTTTTTATTGTTAGTTTTTTAACCCCATTGCATCTTCGTACTCTCTGAAATATTTCTTTAGATACTATTGGTAAAAAATCTATTTTCTGTTTATCTATTTTTTCTAAATTCCAGAAATAATTTATATATTCAATAATTCCACGAATAGACAGACCTTGAATATTTTTTTGTACCATAGCAACACAGTTTGCAGGATCGAATAGTATCATTGTATCCTGAGCAGGATATTCATTTTCTTCTAATTCAAAATCCGATTCTATATCTGAAGTCTTACGAGCTACATATGATGTTTGGATTTCACTTAATCTCGTAAAACGTAATTCCAATATCCCATCATGATTCACATGCATATTTTGCAAACGAATTGTGTCTCCACCAAATTCATAATTCTTATCTGAAATAGATAAACTAGACATCGCATCTGAACACCACGTAGTTAAGTCATACATCTCATGAACAATATTATTATTTTGTCTATACTCAACACGAGTTTGAAAATAGAGAAATTTGACCTTTTTTCGGTTATCATCGCCATATGCAACCATTTAATATACCCTCCTCTTCCCTGTTACATAATCATAAATAAGAGTTTGTCGTTGCTTATTAATATTTTTAATTTGCTCGTTCTTAATTTGAATAAGTTTATCTATTTGAACTGTTTTCTTATCAAGAAAATCAACAATTTTTTGTTGTTTCTCGATTTCAAATAGAGGAATAACTATATTTGACACTAACTGCAAATTCAAACCATCTCTATCCTCACCTTTCAAGCCTCTAATGTTATAGTAGTTTGCTACAAAAAAGTAATATAAATACATATTATTCAATATTTTATTATCAACTATAAATGATGCAAGAGATTGATTAGAAGCCGATTCAATTGCTAAAACAGCTGCTGTTCCTTTCGTCTTTCCCTGACCATTTAATGCAAGCATGACAGTCCCATTGGGAAGTAATTTTGTTGATGTTCTTTTTAATGCTAAGTCTGTAATAGTTTCAGAAGTATGCTTTACAATGCCCTGATTAATCTCACCTGATGACATCCAGTTGATATTCCCATTCCAAAAAAGCGAATTATTTCTATCAGGAGTTGCTCCAGCAGAAATTTGTGAAAAATACTTAACTTTTCCTACTCCCCACCCTTGAGGCATCTGTCCGATCCAGTCGATACCTGAATCTTTCATGGGGACTGTTTTATCCAATCCTTTTGTGACTGTTTCATAAATCAAGCTAGCGCGGTAGTCTTTAAGTTTTTGAATTTGCTCCTCCAGTAATGCTTTAGCTTTATCTAACTGGGCGGTTTTCTTATCTAGAAAATCAGCAATTTTTTGTTGTTCATTTTTTTGAGGAAATGTAAAAGTGAATTCATCAAATACATTTTGATACAAATGTAAAATGGTGCTAGCCCCTGAATTTGTATAGTTAAACCACATCCAAAATTCATCTGATAGTAAAACATAGTATAAAAATCTTCTATCAATCTCATCAATTGTTTGGATTCTTAACACACCACTATTTAACGAAGCTTTATCATCAAGCCCAGAAATAATAGCTACTTTACCTACTGTACCATCTTTCGTAATTAGTAAATCACCATTTTCAACCTGAATCTGTGAAGCTTCTGACCAACGTTTTTCATCAATATGTACAGCTGTTTCAAAATTAATCGCTCCATTGTAAAAGTCTGTTCCTGTAATTAAATATGGGCCTTTCTCTTTATATTCAGCTGATGTTAATCCTTGCCAACCAATTCTACCATTAAGCTGTGTTGTGAATTTTATTTTAGAAATCACCCACTCTTGAGGTATCTGTCCGATCCAGTCGATACCACTCTCTTTCATCCTAGTCATGTTTGAGTTCCTCCAAGAGAGTCTGTAGTTCTGCTTCCAGTTCATAAAACTCTGCCAAGAGCTTGTCGGCACTTTCTGGTGCTTGGTAGTGATAGAAATAGCGGGTAAAAGGAATCTCAGCTCCATAGCCCTTTTTCTCATCAAACCAGTAGTGGGCGTCAGGTACATGGGGATAGACCTCACGCGCAAAGTAGGTCTCCACATCCTCTGTCATCTTAACGATTTCACTGTCCTTGGTGGTCTTATCATAGACAATACCATCAGCAATCTCATTTGGCTTGTCTTTCCTCTTGGTTCGGATGACTTCTGCTGTCTTGTCCATTTCACTCATAGCTAAGGCTAGCGCATTGACATTGGCAGGCGTAAGCTTAAACTCTCCCAGCAAGTCCTTGATGACTTGGGCAAAGTTCTCAAAGTTAGGATAGGTCTTGTCAGAGCTTCCCTTAGCAAGAGCTGTCAGGATAGCTTCTTGCTTGGTCTTACCAGCTACAAAGTCCTGTAATTTTTTCTCATCCTTAGCTGAACGTGGTTCCATCTCCAGCAATTCTTGGTACTTGTATTCATCAAATAGTTTAGCTAGGAAAGGAACGCTTTTCGCTTTCTCAATTGTTTCTTCGCTTATCTGGCCACGACGTTGCAGAGGTTGCATAACTGTAAACTCTCGATAGAGAAACTCTTGATTGTCAAAGATTTTTACATGGTCATTTTCTTGAAAATCATCGTACCAGCGAAGGATCTGACGGATGTTATCTTGGGACAACTCACGGCGTTTTTGACCTAGAGATTTACGTAGAGGAACAAACTCCTCCGTCGCATCTATAAACTGAACCTTGTTCTGGCGCTCAGGAGACTTGTTTTTATTATAAATCCAGATATAAATCCCAATTCCTGTGTTATAGAAAAATTGACCTGGAAGGGCGACTATAGCTTCTAGCAAATCATTCTCAAGAATATAACGGCGAATCTGACTTTCTCCCGATGATGTCCCACCTGAAAAGAGGGGAGACCCATTTGAAATGATGGCTGCACGGCCATTTTCTTCTAATTTTGCAAGAGCATGAAGATGGAAGAGTAGTTGAGCATCTCCAGTTCCTGGAGTCGCGACAAAACGACCTTGACGACCTTCTGTTTTGTCAAAGAGTTGATGATCTTTCTTAACTGCATCCTCAACCCCATCATCCGCATCCTTACCACCCCAAGCTTGACCGAAGGGAGGGTTAGCGATGACAAAGCTCATCTTAGTATCTGGGAAAGGATCTGGATCTTTTAAGGTATCCACCTTCACAAAATAGTCAGAATCTTCCTGACGAATTAGCATATCTGCACGACCAATCCCAAAGGTTTCAGGCAAAACTTCCTGACCAAAGAGTCGGACAGTGGCTCCTGTGTTCAACTGACGGATATAGCTTTTAGCGCATGTCCACACTCACACCGCTC